>NZ_AUTL01000167.1:0-19906 GCF_000498015.1 Pseudoalteromonas sp. TAE79 | reverse complement strand
CTATCTACAGACGGTTTAATTTATGGTCCAAAAAAGGGATTTTGAATGAACTGTTTCGCGCATTATCTCGTGATGCGGACATGGATTGGGTCTTCATTGATGGCAGTATTGTCAGGGCTCATCAACATAGTTGCGGTGCAAGAACTGCTGACAATGAATCAATTGGAAAGAGCCGAGGTGGAAATTCTACGAAAATTCATCTTGCAGTCGATAGCGGAGGGTTGCCTGTTTATTATGAATTATCCTGTGGAAATACGCATGATATCGTCCATGCAGAGTCACTCGTAGCTAATTGCCCAACAAGTAATATGGTTGTCGCAGATAAAGGCTACGACAGTGAAAAACTGAGAGCGTTTGTTCGTGATAATAACGCTACACCCGTTATTCCACGTAAGGGCAACAGTTTAGTAGGCAATGAAGATATTGACTGGTGCATGTACAAATATCGGCACTTGGTTGAGAATGCATTTGGCCGTATTAAGCAATATAGAGGGATAGCCACGCGGTATGAAAAGCTTGAACGAAATTATCATTCAATGCTCGCTTTAGCATTTACTATGATGTGGCTACCAATGTGGGCTGATTGATATATGTACTACAAAGATCAACAGCCCCTAGTATGTAGATATAGTTAGTTAATCCATTATAGTTACAATTTTTTGTTATTCTAATGGCTTAGGATTATATCAATGCTTGCGTAGTACTAAATGCAAGCGATATAATCCGTTTTTGGTAATAGGTTTGATAGGAGAAGCAAAATAGATGGATTTTTTTTATGAATAAACTTAAGCCGCTCGGTTTTATTTTCTTAATCATAGTTCTATTTTGTTTCTGCATAAACATAGAGTTAACTAATCAGATCAACCGTATAAATCTATTTCAGACTAATATTGATATACGAAGTTTCGAGATCACGAATACCTCCCTTGATATGGCTCCTTGGTATAATCCCATTTTAAATGGCCATTATATAATTGAGCAGCCAACAGCTGATTTTTTACTTATCAAAACCTCTGATACCCAATTTGTAGCAGCTGATTCTAATAAGTTAATCATGATGACGCTCGCATCACCCATGAACTTTTTATTTTTATGTATATTGATATTTGGCTCAGGTATCTACTTACGTAGAGAACGTAGAAAACGTCATTATAAAAATCAAATAGCGGAGCTTAACCGCCAAGCCAATAGTTTACTTACGGCATTTAATTTGCAAGTAAAACCAGCAGAGAACCCCTTAGGTGTAAGCAGCTTAAGCCAATCAATAAATAGTTTAAATACACATGTTGATAATTATGTAAAGCAAACACAAACAAGTATATGCCAAGACAACACGGCAAGATCATTATAAATTGAACTTATAGAGCAAGTAGTGATCAGATCAAGGCATAATAATTACTTGGTCGCATAAATATGAGCACTACTTTTCTGAAACATTTTAATTCAATTACAGATCCTCGCATTGAACGTTGTAAAAAGCATGAACTTATCGATATTCTTCTCCTTGCTATTAGCGCTGTGCTCTCTGGTGCAGAAGGATGGGAAGATATTGAAGACTTTGGGCACCTAAAACTTGATTGGTTAAAAAAATACGGTACGTTCAACGCAGGAATTCCAAAACATGACACGATTGCTCGCGTCATGTGTCGGTTAAAAGCAAATGAAATAGAAAGGGCATTTCAATCTTGGATATCATCACTGATTGAAACTACAGGTGCAGATATCATCGCTATCGATGGCAAAACCGCACGGCGTTCATTTACCACAAAAGACAGAAAAAGTGCCTTACACACGGTCAGTGCATGGAGTTGCCAACACCAGTTAGTGCTTGGGCAGACGGCTGTTGATAATAAAACAAATGAAATCACCGCAATACCAGAATTACTCACCCTGCTCGATATTGAAAACAGTATCATTACGTTAGATGCGATGGGATGCCAACAAGAAATAGCAAAACAAATCATCCAACAAAAAGCAGATTATATTCTTGCACTTAAAGGTAATCATTCAGGCATGCAAAAGGAACTAGAAGCGTGGTGGCACAAGTGCGAGCGTGAAAGGTTAACTAAGCATAATTGTGATGAACATACCGAAATAAGCTCAGGACATGGGCGTGTTGAAACACGTACATGCCAGCAGTTACTTATAGATAAAAGCTGGCTAGGCAAGGATTATCGTTGGCCTGGCTTAACGAGTATTATTAAGGTCAGGGCTGAAGTTCATGATAAGTCGGCAGGGTCGGATACCACTGAAACACGCTGGTATATAAGTTCATTAGACTTAAATGCAGCGCAAGCACTCAATGCAGTACGCAGTCACTGGCAGGTTGAAAGCATGCATTGGATGCTTGATATGAACTTCAGAGAAGATGAATCGAGAATACGCAAACTTCAAGGGCCATTAATGTTTAATGTAATGCGAAAGATAGCCATGGCGCTTTTTAAACAAGATGCATCTAAGTCAGCAAGTATGGCGAGGAAAAAGAAAATGGCAGGGCTAGACGATGATTACCGCTCAACCCTGCTAGAGTCTGGGATTAAAATGCGCTAGCCGTGGCCAAGACAAACTGACGCTGTTAATTGACCGCCATGCTTATATTGAACATATCGACAGACAAATTAATCATGCTAACCAAGAAGATCTCAAATGCGCACTCCTGTTTATCGACCTTGATGGCTTTAAACAAGTAAACGACTCATTTGGTCATAGTTTTGGTGATGAAATATTAGTTCAAGTTGCTACTCGCCTTGCCAATGTTCTACGCCACCATAAATTAAGTAATATAAATAGTGCTAACCAATTAGAACAAAACTTATCGAGGTTGGGAGGAGATGAATTTTCCATTTTTATAGAGTTACTTGATGATAGCGACAGAGTTGTTGAAATTGCTAAACACGTGCTTAGTGAGCTTGAAAAAGACTTTGTGCTAGGTAACAAAATAGTAAAAATTAGTGCCAGCATTGGTATTGCGGCTTATCCAGAAAGTGCATCAACGCCGCAGGCTCTTTTGCAATTAGCTGACGTGGCTATGTATAGGGCTAAAAGCGATGGTAAGGGGATATTTAAAGTTTACTCACCAGAAATGGGTAACAAAATGCGCCGTTACCATTATTTACTCGAAGAGCTACGCATAGCAGTCGCTTGTAAAGATTTGTACTTATCTTTTCAGCCAATTGTGCATGTTGAAGATTGTATGATTGATTACTTCGAAGCGCTTACACGCTGGGACCACCCAGTTGAGGGTATGATCCCCCCTTCAGAGTTTATACCAATAGCAGAGGAGTCTAATTTAATATTAGAGCTTGGCGATTGGATTATGCTTGAATCGTGTCGGCAAATGGCTGCTTGGCACAATGCAGGTATGCGCAAAGTAAAAATATCTGTTAACGTTTCGGGCATTCAACTAAAGCATCGTGATGTTTATGATTGGGTAATGAAAAAACTTAAAAAAACCGGCTTACCCGCTACGTCCTTAATGCTGGAAATTACCGAATCAACTTTCATTAAAGCCAGTCCAAGAATTATTAAAGAGCTAAGTAGGCTAAGAGAAGAGGGTATCACTATTGCTATTGATGACTTTGGTACAGGTTTTAGTTCTTTAAGTACATTAGCGGATTTACCAATAGATGTTATTAAAATTGATCGCTCGTTTATAGCACAAGCCAATAAAAGCCAAAAATATAACGATATATTAAATACAATTAGTGATCTTGGGAAAAAGCTAGGTCTTAAAATTGTTGCAGAAGGCGTTGAAGAAATAGGGCAGTTTGAACTCGTTAAAAAAATGGGTGTGAGCTCTGTTCAGGGATATTTAGTTAGCCGCCCTGAGTCATCGGTTAATGTAGGTAATAAAGTATTACGCAATAACACCAGTAACCTTTCAGCATCGGGTACAAGTGCTTGGGATATTGTTAGTTAGTTACACATAAAAATGCCACTCGAAATAGAGTGGCATTCTTTGTGCAATCAGTAATTATTGTATTAAAAATCAAATGTGCGTGAAATAGCAAGTACAATACGCTCATCAGACGCATCATTATCTAAGCTTGTGTTTTCAGCGGCCACTTCAATACCAAAACCTTCGTAGCTTGTTTGGTATGCTAAGCGGTAGTGGTGGTATGATTTATCACCCTTGTTCTCATCCCACTCAAACTTATCACCATCAAGTGAGTTTGAAATATCAAAGCTGGCACGTAGTGCATGGTTTGGAGCCAGCTCATACGTGTGAGCAATCATCGAAATAACATGCCCTGTATCGTAACCAAAGTAGTCCCAGCTGTACCAAAAGTTAAGTTCAGTTTGGCCGTACTCACTTGCATAACCAAACTTAGTGTAAGCCTCAGCGTAGTTACCATCGCTGTTATTACCTTGATAAGTGTAATAAGCAATACCGTAATCAACACTAAATTGCTCATCAAGTTGTACATACTTACCAATGTAAGCATCAAGTTCAAAATCGGTATCGTCACCAAAATCTACATTTGAAGCCCATGCACCTGCATATACACCGCTTTCAAAGGCATAGTCTAAGCTACCTTGAATTGCAGGGTTGCTATCTGTTTGGCTTACACCATTAAAAGTGTAGTCAGACGCTGCAGTGATTGTTGTTGACCAATCAGCTGCTGCAGTGGTTGATAAAAGTGCTAATGGTAGTGCTACTACAAGTTGTTTTAGTTTGTTATTCATTATTAATCCCTAGTGTACTGTGTCTATTTTTGTGTAATCAATTTCGTTTGCTTTTGGTGAGCTGTCTATGTTTGTAACTGTTTTAAACTTGCTGTATCCGATAAAACCAGCACAGATAAAGAACAATCCAATAACTAATGCGCCTACCCACTGAATTTGTAAAAATTCTAATTTAAACAATAGTGTAAGTAGTGATAGAGCAACAATGTTTCCGACTATGTATTTCATTTTACCAAAACGCTTTACAGTAAAGTTTAGGTTATCTGTATATAAACGCACTAACGAATCGAGTGAGTTAATTACAAATACAATACCTACAAATACCATTGCAAAGTTTTTAATGCCTTGTGTTGGAATGCCCGCTTCATGGTAGTGATAAAGTACGCTAAACCAAATCGCAATCGGAATTGATGGAAATATTAACATTGCACCTAATACTTGGTATGTTTTAAGTCCACCAACAAAGCGTGATGTAAATTGACCAATCATTATGCTCCACGCAAACCACCAGAATAAGTAGAACTCATGGTAATCATTAAGCGGTAAAACAAATTCATTAATGTTTGCAAAGTAAGTACCAATAGAGCCTAAGTTATCTGTAAATGCTGACATTTGACTATCACCAATCACAAATGCGCCAGCCCACATAAAGGCGATTAAAGCTAAAAATAACCACGTAGTAGAAATACTTAAAATACGTACATATTTAATATCAGTACTTGAGTACACAGCAAAACAGATAGCCGCAAACACAATTAAGTAAAATTCAGAAACTATACTTGTTCCATCACCTAGTCCGGGTAAATACCACGGTAGGTTTGTAAGCAGCAAATAAGCGGTAAATGCACATGTACCAATAATTACAACGTTATTGATAAATTTAACCCAAGGAATTTCGAAAAATTTCACTTTAGGTTCTATTACACAGAAATAAAAGCACGTAAGAAAGTAAAATCCCCAGATCAAAAATCCCCAGTAGCCAAACTCAATAGCCAGTGGATTTGCAAACGCGTATTCTGGGCTTGCTTTTATGTCTGCATAACCTGCAAACTCAGTTAAAGGAAACATGATAAGGCCAACATCTAGGCCAGAAGTAAATAGTATTGCTATAAACGTAAAGGTTCGAACTGGTGTTACACCTACTACGCGAACATTACCCCATTTAATTAAAATAGTGATAATGGCAAGTAAGGTAAAAATGATCCCTGCATTAAGCCAAATAGTCATTGTTACCCTCCAGTAATGAATAAAAATAATTCATAAGCACTCCGTATTTTATTGTTTTATTCTCGCATTAACACAACGTAACCTATTTACATCGTGTGCCACTGCAAGGCACGCATTGGCTTAGCCCGACGAGACTAAACCTAAGCATGTGGCTAAAGTTAGATCTCCGTACTACGTTGTGTTTCTTGCCAGTTTGTTGTTATGGCAACATTCACATCCGATTTCTGTAATGGGTCTTTACCTAAAATTATGTCAGCTGCTTTTTCGGCAACCATAATAGTAGGTGCATTTAAGTTTCCATTAGGAACTGTTGGGAATATAGATGAGTCAACAACACGTAGTCCTTCAATACCATGTACTTGCGTATTTGAATTAACAACGGCCATATCATCTTCACCCATTTTGCATGAGCAAGAAGGGTGGTAGGCACTTTCTACGGCTTGGCGTACAAAGGCATCTATTTCTTCATCTGTTTGAATATGTTTACCAGGTTGAATTTCTTCATCGCGATATTCATCAAAGGCACTTTGTTCGATTATGTCGCGTGTTAAGCGAACGCACGCTCTAAAGCCTTCAATATCGTCTTGATGCTCAAGGTAATTAAATAAAATTGTTGGTGGTTGCTCAGGATTTGCAGAAGCAATAGTCACACTACCACGGCTTTTTGGTTTGTTATGACCAACATGTACCTGAAAACCATGACCTGCAAATGCACTTCTACCATCGTAACGCATAGCCGCTGGTAAAAAGTGATACTGAATATCTGGCCATTCAACACCTGGTTTTGAGCGAATAAACGCGCACGATTCAAAATGATTCGTTGCACCTAAACCCGAACGCGTTAATAACCAGCGCGCGCCAATCAAACCTTTTGAAACAATGCCTAGCTTGCCGTTAAGCGTGATAGGTTGCTTACACTTGTATTGAAAGTAAAACTCAAGATGATCTTGTAAGTTTTGACCAACACCAGGTAGATGATGTTGTACTTCAACGCCTGCTTTTTCAAGCGCTTGTGTGTCACCAATACCAGAGAGTTGTAAAATATGTGGAGAGCCGATTGGGCCTGCACTTAATACAACGTCTTTTTCAGCATGTGCAGTTTTAACGTCGCCATTTACTTTGTATTCGATGCCAGTAGCTTTCTTGCCATCTAAAATCACGCGTTGTGCTAGTGCACCTGTAATAATCGTTAAATTACTACGCGATTTAACAGGGTCTAAATACTCACGAGAAGCAGAGCTGCGCACGCCGTCTTTTACGGTCATGTGCATTGGGCCAAAACCCTCTTGCTGCGACGCATTATAATCATCTGTAGAAGCGTAACCGGCTTGTACACCTGCTTTGATAAAGGTGCGGTAAAGCGGGTTTTTCATTTCGTTGCCGTTATTAACGCCAAGCGGGCCTTTGCCACCACGGTAAGTATTTTCACCAAGGTAAAAGCTTTCTGCCTTTTGAAAATACGGTAAACACGATTGGTAATCCCAGCCGTTTGCACCGTGTTGCTGCCATTCGTCAAAATCTTTAGCGTGGCCACGCACATACACCATGCCATTAATAGATGACGAGCCGCCTAATACTTTGCCTCGTGGGCAATGCATTTCACGGTTATCTAAATGAGGCTCAGGCTGCGTATGAAACTGCCATGCGTATTTGTCACTATTCATAGGAATAGATAACGCGGTTGGCATTTTTATAAAGATACTTTTATCGCTACCGCCAGTTTCAAGTAGTAACACGCGGTTACTTGAATCTTCAGATAAACGATTGGCTAAAACACAACCCGCCGAACCCGCGCCAACAATAATATAGTCGTAATGATTACTCATAGTAGGGCGCCTTAAAATGGGCTTTCTATGTCGGCCATACCAACATAAATAGACTTAGTTTGCGTGTATTGATCAAGCGTTTGTATACCATTTTCACGGCCAATACCCGATTGCTTATAACCGCCAACTGGCATTTCAGCCGGTGAGTTACCGTATGCATTAATCCAACAAATACCGGCTTGTAACTTATGAATTACGCGGTGAGCACGTTTAATATCACTCGTAAATACGCCAGCAGCTAAGCCTAGGTGTGTACCGTTAGCGCGTGCAATCACATCGTCTTCGTCGTCAAAAACAAGCACGCTCATTACTGGGCCAAATATTTCTTCTTTAACGATAGTCATGTCGTCATTACAATCAATAAACACAGTCGGTGCTACAAAATAGCCATTAGGTGCAGATTCTGGTGAAAGCGTTGTACCACCAGTTAAAAGCGTTGCACCTTCTTCTATGCCTTTATTAACGTAGCTCATTACTAGTTCTTGATGCTTTTTAGAAATAAGTGCGCCAAAGTTTGTATTTAAATCTTGTGGGTCGCCAGCAATAATGTTTTTCTCAGTGCGCGCTTTAAGCTCATCAATAAATTGCTGATATACATTTTTATGAACGTAAATACGTGTACAGTTAGTACAAATTTCGCCTTGCGTATAAAAATTACCTAACATGGCCGCGCTAACTGCTTGCTCAATGTTGGCGTCATCGAATACTAATAGTGGAGATTTCCCACCAAGTTCCATCGTGACATCTTTTAAAGTACCGGCAGCACTTGCTACTACTTTTTTACCTGTGCCTACTTCACCCGTGAACGATACTTTGTCAATCTCGCTATGCTGCGTTAGCCACTGGCCTACATCGCCCGCGCCTTGAACCACATTAAACACACCTGCAGGTACGCCAGCTTCAACAAATACTTCTGCAAGTTTAAGAGCGCCCAGTGGTGTTTCTTCTGATGGTTTGAATATAAATGCATTACCAGCAGCAAGGGCAGGGCCCGACTTCCAACATGCAATTTGTAGTGGGTAGTTCCATGCACCAATACCCGCACAAATACCTAATGGTTCTTTGCGTGTGTAGTAAAAGTCATCACCAACCATTTGTTGTTGGCCTACTTGTGCTGGCGCAAGACCTGCAAAGTATTCAATTACATCAGCGCCAGTTTCAATATCAACACAATTTGCTTCTTGCATTGGTTTACCGGTGTCGAGTACTTCTACAAGTGCTAGTTCATCGTTGCGCTCGCGTAAAATAGCCACTGCTTTTAATAAAATGCGGCTACGTTCAATGGGTGTCATTGCTGACCACTGAGCAAAACCTTGCTTTGCACTCTCAATGGCTGCGTTTTGAATAAATTCGTCGGCAATTTCTACTGCGTAAATAACCTCGCCCGTTGCTGGGTTTGTTACATCAAATGTTTTGCCGTTCTGGTTTGCAAGAAAATGGCCGTTAATAAAATTTTGATAGACAGGTGTAGTCACGCTAGGCTCCATATTGCTTGATAAGTGAAAGTACATAGCTTTTTGCTAACTTTTCACAGTGTTTAAACTGATTATTGTCTGATTTACTCAGTACTGCTCTTAACCATAGGCCATCGATCATTGCGGCGCTAAGTTCTGCAGCTTGATTTGCTTGCTCAATAGGCATTAACTGTTTAAAAGAAAATGCTAAATTACTTTGCAAGCGTTTACTGTTTACATTTTGTAGTCGGTGTAATTCTTCATCATGCATCGATTGCGCCCAAAAACTTAACCACGTTCGGGTGGTATCATTACGCTGTTGTACAAGCGCAAAGTTGGCTTCGATAATAAACATTAAACGTTCAGTCGCATTTGTTTGATGATTTACCTTGCCTATCAAGTCTTGTTTTAAGCTTGTTAGTAAGTATCGAACAGTGGCTTCAATCAGCCCCTGCTTACCACCAAAATAATGACTAATAATACCCGACGATAAACCTGCATTTTTACTAATGCTGTTTATAGTCGTTCCTTGTAATCCATTCGTCGCAACAGATTCTATAGTTGCGTCAATTAACTGCTGACGCCTGACAGGTTCCATTCCAACTTTAGGCATAATTTTTATTAATTGAACGTTCAATAAAGATAAGCTTAAGGTAATAGCTCTAACAATTCAAGGTTGAGGTAAATATCTAGATGCCAAAATGTAGATTAATCATTAATAAAAGTGCAACTAATGCGATAAAGAAGATAAAATTTTATTTTATTTAATTTCTTATAAAACATGGTGTTGCAAGGTTTTTTTTGAGATTAAATAATAGTAATGATTTGTTTACAGCAATAAATGAATAAAATGTGTAAAAATCGTTAGTGCAGTAATAGTTAGAGCACTAATAGTATTATTTTAATGCAAAAGCGCACTAAACCTGTAATTGCTTAGTGCTCTAATAAATTTATATAGAGAGTAAACTTTATGGTTTTATCGTTTTAAAGCGCTTGGTTTTGAAAGGTCAGGTATTATTAATAACACCTTTAAAAAGGAGAGGGTAACGTCTTAGTCTATTGCCAATATAGTCATCAGCTAAAATTTGCTGGCAAATGAAATCAATATCTTTGCTTGCTTCAAAAACCCAATCAAAGCGCTCTATAGCCAGTAAAAAACCACGCTTTAAATGAGTTTGAGCACGGTACTGTTCTAAATTGTCTTGAATAATAGAGACTTTGCTTGGATCAGATCTAAGCTCTTCTACTACTTGGTTTATAAAAGTAGTATTGAGCTTACTGGTAGGGCGGTGTCTGAGTTTTCGTGGGTGCATTAGCTCTCGTTTGCAATGTTATATAATTTTTTCAAAAAGTCGTCTTTATGCTTTTCATGTTCATAGTCAAGGTGGTAAGTATTATGAAAACCAAAGCGCAGCTCCACGCCGCTACCTTGTAGGTATACTGTGTAACCATCTACGTCTGAATAAGCAGTAACGCCTTGATAATGCTTACCTTCATCAGTCATTTCACCTTTTTGAATTATACGTTCATACACGGCTAAAATCTGTTTATTGTCGAGTTCGTTTTTCATGTCTTATACCTTTTATTTGATAACTCATACGATACAGATATGAGGGTCGATCATCTTAAAAACAATAGCTAAAAAAGTGTGATATTGCTTTGTAATTTAGCTTTTTTAAATTATGCTCAAAACTCATTTATTGTTGAGCTTACACCATGATAGACAAGGCGTTACTACTAAAAACTCGTGAGTTATCGGATCAATTAATTGCATTGCAAACGCCTATTAGGATACTTGATGCTATTAATTGGGATAAACAAACTAAAGAAGAGTTTTTTAGACAGAAATGTCAAAAAAACCCACTTATCGATCGTGCATACTATCAACAGCGCGACCTTGGTTTTGTACCTAGCGAGTTACGCCAAGCGTTTTCTACTTTGCACCGTAACATTATTAACCAACTGGGGCAGTTAAATCCGATTGCTCAATATATGGGAAAAATGTGCACTGAGTATAAAACGGTATTAAGTATGCTTGAATATCGAGGTACGCCAGAATTTCATGACTTATCGGTGGAGTTATTTGGTCACCCTAAAGACTTATTCCATGCCGGTGAGCCCTCACTCTCTGAGCTAGCTAATATGCTAGATAAACCGCTGCAAAATTTACTAATAGCCGACATACTGCCTGACGACCCTAAAAATATTGATGCTGTTGATGCTGTACGTATTTTGTCTGAGCAAGTAAACGCTAGTATGGCAGGNTAATGCTTAGCGATGGTATTGTCAGTGATGCAGCCGCCGGTGCTAATAATATTAAGCTTAATCAAGATGTTAAATTTTCTCAGCGTGAACTTGATATATTGGAAGTTCATGAAGGGTGGATACACGTAGGTACCACTCAAAATGGTTTAGCACAGCCGTATTTAACATGTTTAAGTAAAGGCACGCCTAGCTCCACTATTACCCAAGAAGGCTTAGCGGTATTAACCGAAATTATTACATTAAAATCGACTCCGAGACGTTTATCTAAATTAGTGAATCGTATTCAAGCGGTTACAAAGGTAATAGATGGCGCTGAGTTTGTAGACATTTACCGTGACTATGTCGCGCAAGGTTTATCAAAAGATGACAGTTACACACTCGCGCAGCGTGTATTTAGAGGCAGTACGCCAACAGGTCTGCCTTTTACAAAAGACATTGCCTACATTAAAGGCTTTGTACTGGTATATAACTTAATTCGCGTAGCAATACAGCTAGGTCGAATAGATAGGCTTCCTTTATTACTCGTAGGTAAAATATCGATAGATGATTTTAGGTTAATATCGCAGCTTCATGATTTAGGTGTAATAGAGAGCCCACAATTTGTGCCACCACACTTTAAAGACTTACGTGGTTTGGCAACGTGGTTGAGCTTTGGCCGCTTTATTGGCGACTTATCGTTTGAAAAGTTAGAAAACGATTATAAACCGTTATTTTTATAATTAATCAACATAACTACCGACATAAAAAAAGCCCATAACGGGCTTTTAAAATAAAGTACTTTAGGTTTTATTATCGAGCGTTGGTGCTTTCAAATATTTTGTCAGCTGAGGCTGCAACAAAACCTGTATAAAGCTCGCCGTCTGCTTTAGGGTAACGAATAGCAAACTCATAAAAACAGCTAGGAATGCTCATATCACCGTCACTAAAGGTAACAGAGTATTCATCAGCAAGTGTTGACGATTGCTCTAGTAACACCTCTGGTGAGCCTTTGACCTCGCCGCCTGACGTGTTAAGCGAAAAGCCAGCGTCTTTCAGGGCTTGGTTAACATCATGAATGTTATCAAACTTAGCAAGCGTATTAATGTTTACGGTAAAGTGATTGGCACGGTAACCCCACGCCGACATCCACGCCGCATATTCGCTTTCAGCTAGCAGTTGTTTGTAAGTATCGGTGCTTACTTGCCAATGCGTGCCTGAATACAAAAAGTTATCAGCAGTTACTGCGCTTTCGTCAATTTGGCTTACCATGTCAGTTACGATGGCTTGTAACTCTGGCGAGCATTTTTCGACTAACAGCTCAGAGATAAACACTTTTGGCTGATTAGGGTCGCTATGCTCGTAGTGCTTTGCGTAAAGTTTTTTAGCTTCAAAGTGGTACTCACCACACTCTTTGTAACCAATCGCAAGAAAGTGAGCTGCGAGTTTTTCAAGACCCACTTTTTCAATATTAAATGTACGCAGCGCAATATGATCGTTAATGATGTCATCTTTTTGCGTTGACCCTAAAAGGTCATGAATTTTGTCTGCCGATGGAGTTACGTTTAAGTAATTTTTCCAAAGGTTATTAAATAATGTATTTACATCAGTATGCATGTTAAGTCCTTAAATTTAAAATTTGGTTTTATTACTTATTCAATTATTAAGCCCGGCGCTAGGGTTTGCGGTAAGCTCACTTTGTCTGACTCAACAGATGCTACAGGGTATGCGCAATAATCGGCGGCATAATAGGCACTGGCTCTGTGATTACCACTGGCGCCAATACCGCCAAATGGAGCTGCACTTGAGGCACCCGTAATAGGGCGGTTCCAGTTAACAATACCGGCACGGATGCGCTTTAAAAAGTGAGTGTAGTCATCTTCGTTATCAGCCAATAAACCTGCAGATAAACCAAAGCTTGTGTTATTGGCTTCAATGATTGCGCTGTCAAAGTCATCAAAGCGATACACTTTAATTAGCGGTCCAAAATGTTCTTCATCTGGCATGTCGGTAATGTTTGTTACATCAATAATGCCTGGACTTACAAAGCCTGTGCCTGATTTTAATTGCTTAAGTTCAACAAGGATTTGCGCGCCTTTTGAGACTAATTCACTTTGCGCGGCAACCATACCCAGTGCTGCTTTTTCGCTTATCATCGCACCCATAAAAGGCTGCTCTGTAGCAAAGCTGTCGTCTACAACTATATTTTTAGTTGCGCTTATTAGCTTTTCTAAAATAGCATCGCCGTTGGCTGATTTTTCAATAAATAAGCGGCGTGCACACGTACAGCGCTGACCTGAGGTAGTAAAGCCTGATTGAATAATATCGTGCACAGCAGCGCTTACATCACTCACATCTTTTACAATCAGTGGATTATTACCGCCCATTTCAAGCGCTAAAATCTTACCGGGGTGTCCAGCAAACTGTTTATGTAGTAAGTGACCTGTGTTTGAGCTACCGGTAAAAAACAAGCCATCTATATTTTTATGAGAGGCAAGTGCTTTACCTGTTTCAATTTCACCTTGCACAAGGTTAATAACACCCGCTGGTAAGCCCGCTTTTAGCCAAAGTGAGAGGGTAAATTCTGCCACGTGCGGAGTAAGCTCTGATGGCTTAAATACCACTGTGTTGCCAGCTAGAATTGCAGGAACAATATGTCCGTTTGGTAAATGCCCAGGGAAGTTATACGGGCCAAAAATAGCCACAACGCCATGCGGTTTGTGTCTAATAAACGCTTTAGCACCGGGCATTGGGTTTTCGGTTGTACCGGTACGCTCATGGTAGGCTTTTACAGATATAGCTACTTTACCTGTCATTGCGCCTACTTCGGTGCGGGTTTCCCATAATGGCTTTCCTGTTTCGCGTGCAATTATGGTCGCAAATTCTTCGCTGTGTTCTTTTAATTGTGCTGCGAAGCTTTCAAGAATGACTATACGCTCTACAAGTGGTTTGTCTGCCCATTGTAATTGCGCAGCTCTGGCTGCTTTTATAGCCGAATCTACTTGATCAGCGTTTGCGCCATTACCTTGCCATACCACATCGCCATTACTTGGATTGATTGACTCAAATACTGGGCCAAGGCCTGTATGCCACTGGTTATTAATTAGGTGTGTATTCATAAATTATTTACAGGCGGAAAAATCGCGCTGCGTCTCCTTGGCTTAAATTAAGCGCCTTAGCCACATCTTGGCTAATGACGAGAGTATGTTTTGCATGATTGTAATGTGCGTCTTTGGTAAATGTTGCTCTAAAGCCACTTACGCCTTGATTACATACAGCCAGCGTATCTGAGCTATTTTGTGATATGTGATCAAGCTCACCAATAGTAATAGGGCAAACTTGAGAGTCACGAATGCTGCGAATATTACCAAGCTTTGCTTCAACCGTTGGGCCTGCGTCAAATAAGTCAACGTAGCCTCTGTGCTCAAAACCTTCTTTTTCTAATAATTTTAGCGCAGGTTTTGTTTTTTCATGCACATGCCCAATAACAGCTTGGGCTTTTTTGCTAAGCAAGTTCACATAAATAGGGTACTTAGGCATTAACTCGCTAATAAATACTTTATCGCCTAAGCCCACTAAGTGATCCGCTTCTGGAAATTCGATACTAAAAAAGTGCTCTTGCAGCCATTGCCAAAAAGGAGAGTGGCCGTCTTCGTCGCTAACACCGCGCATTTCTGCGATAACAGTATCGGCAAAACGCTCGCTATGCTGAGCCATAAACAAAAAGCGTGAACGCGATAAAAATCGACCCGTTAGGCCTTTACGACTATTTTCGCGCAAAAATAATGTGCATATTTCAGAGCAGCCTGTGTAGTCGTTACACATGCTTAAAATATCAACGGTGTTATATACATTTAAAGTAGGTGAGTGGTGTACTGTTTTACCTAAATGATAATGATATAAAGGCACCGATAAACCTACCGCAGCTTCTATAGCGGTTGTACCAATAACGTCACCTGTTTCACTGTCTTCTAAAACAAATAAATAGCTTTCATCAAGTGGCTGGTTAATGTTTTTGGCAAAGCTTTTTTCAGCACGTTCAATTTTTTCTTTAAGCTGTGCATCGTCCACAGGCAAAGAGGTAAACCCATGGCCTGACTCAATTGCTATTTGTTTAAGCGCTTCAAAATCATTGGCAGTAATAGGACGTAATACTTGCATTTATTGCTTGCTCCAATAGCACGCCAGTAGGCGTGCTAATTTAAACTATATTAACCGTTTACTACATCGCTAACCGCTTTTTCAAAGCGCGCTAAGCCTTCTTTAATATCTTCAAACGGAATAACTAAAGACGGTGTAAAGCGAATTACATTCATGCCAGCTACAAGGTTCATTAAACCATTATTAGCACTGGCTACTAAAAAGTCGCGTGCGCGGCCTTCAAATTTGTCATTTAGTACTGCGCCAATTAATAAGCCTTTACCACGTACTTCGCTAAATACGTTGTATTTTTCATTAATTGCGTTTAATCCGTCACGGAATAATTGCTCGCGCTCTTTAACACCGTTTAGTACGTCTGGTGTATTTACTGTATCAAATGCCGCTTCGGCTACAGCACAAGCAAGTGCGTTTCCGCCATAAGTAGAACCGTGAGTACCAATTTTTAAATGCTCAGCAATAGGTGTACGAGTGATCATAGCGCCAATTGGAAAACCACCACCCAATGCTTTTGCCGTTGTTAAAATGTCAGGAACAACTCCTAAACCTTCATAAGCGTATAAATCGCCTGTGCGACCAACACCCGTTTGTACTTCATCAAAAATAAGTAACGCGTTATGTTTAGTACAAAGTTCACGTACTTTTTTAGCAAAGTCATCTGTTGGTGAAATAATACCGCCTTCACCTTGTAATGGTTCCATCATAACAGCACATGTTTTATCGCTGATCAGCGCTTCAAATGCCGCTATATCGTTAAAATCACAATGTACTATGTCAGCAGGTTTTGGACCAAAGCCATCTGAATAAGCAGCTTGCCCGCCCACAGTGACTGTGAAAAATGTTCGACCATGGAAACCTTTATTAAATGCAATAATTTGCGTTTTTTCAGCGCCATATACGTCCAGTGCATAGCGACGCGCTAGCTTAAGGGCTGCTTCGTTTGCTTCTGCGCCTGAGTTTGCAAAGTAAACTTTATCAGCGAATGTTGCTTCAACCATTTTTTGAGCTAAACGAAGTGCTGGCTCATTAGTCATAACATTCGATAAATGCCAAATTTTTTCGCCTTGCTCTTTTAATGCTTTAACTAATGCAGGATGACAGTGACCCAAACAGTTAACGGCAATACCACCGGCAAAATCAATGAACTCATTGTTATTTTGATCCCAAACGCGTGAACCTTCACCACGAACTGGAATGATTGCTGATGGATTATAGTTTGGTACCATTACGTCGTTAAATAAGTCTCTTGTTACTTGCATTTTTACACCTAAATTTAATGGGCTTAGATAAAAGATTAGTTGCTAACTCAAAGAAGAATATAGCCTTTATTCTTCAGCAAACACGTTATTATTTCTTGTAAAGGTCATTATCGAAGGTTAGCTATTAAAATTGCAGTGCTATTTTGTGAAAAATGATTAAAATAAAAGACAAAATAACGAAGAAAATAACCATTATGATAACTCCACAAGATGAAAAGCTACTTTCTGTACTAAAAACAAACGCTAGAGCGAGTATTTCTGATCTTGCTCGCATGCTTGACTTATCTCGTTCAACGGTACAAAGCCGTATGCTCAAACTAGAAGAAACGGGTGTAATTAAAGGCTATAGCGTTGATTATGGTGACGACTACCTCAGTAAAATGGTATCAGCTCATGTGTCTATAAAAGTAAGGCAAAAATTAACAACTAAAACAAATATCGAGCTTAAGCAAATTGATGCAATTTCGCAGCTTTACGCGATAAGTGGTGAGTTTGATTTAATTGCTGTAGTACAGGCTCAAAATTTAGAGCAGCTTAGCCATTTACTAGACGATATAGGAAATCTGGATGGAGTAGAGCGCACAACATCTTCTGTAATTTTAGAAACTAAATTTAAGCGTTAATCGCCATTTAAGCCCTGAGTTGTTTAATACTGTTTATATATTGGAAATGACTATAAACATTACTAAATAACGTGTAGTAAATAGTTTATAAATTCTTGATTTATTTATCTTGCGTGCTAAAATTAAAATTAGTTGGTAATTGCGTTTTTAGTAATTATATGACAAGGATTTATTTACTACTTACATGGATGTCATAGGTAGGTACTTAAGAAAAATATTAAGTACAGCCTTAAAAATTTGGCTCTACCCCATACTGAAATACTCCTGTTTTTCGATCGCGTTTGGGGTGTGCCCTAGCTGCATTTTTCCTCAGAAAGTCAAATGCTGCATTAACTGCATTTAACAATCCTTTCCTATGCTTCCTAATAATCGCTGTTAATATGCCAATCCACCAAACACCCGTTGTTTTTGCTACTGTCATTGTAGACATTTCAGTTTTGAATATCTTTTCAATACAGCCAGTTAAAAACCTTTTAAGCGTGGTTACTATTAAACTTACATAAATTAGCGCCTCTTGTAAGGTTGCGTTTGATGTTTGAAAGCCGCGTAAATTATTATAAGACTTACACTCCTTAAAAAGTAATTCAACCTGCCAGCGTAACCTATATAATTTGCCTATTTCAGTCGCTGTAAATTCATCAATAGATAAATTAGTGACTAAAAATGTATATTGTTTTTCTTTTTTTGACCAATACCCAACGACTCTTGTTAGCTTGTTTTTTATGCTAACATTCATATCAATAAGATCATTTTTAGGTAATTCGGGGAGCAATTCACATAACTTTGGGGAATGACTTCCTGTTAATTCCTGTCCATTTTGCTTAAAAGCATTATGTACTCTGACTGCTTTTCACCCCTTAGCTCTTAATACGTAAAATCCTCCTGCTTTATCTAATTCATGAATATAACTACCTGAATAATACCCTCTATCAGCAAGTAACAACTGTCCTTTCAACTCTTTAAATGTTGGAAGTTCTGTAAGCGTCTAGCGAACCACACCTAGCATCGATGTTCTGATTATCTAAAAATACCTGCTCAATGATAAATTCGGAGCAGGTGATGAAAACTTACAGAACAAGCGCACAGTGGCAGCAGCTTTTGCTGCAACGCAGTACGTTTAGTGGTACTAATATTGAATTCTGCCAACACCATAATGTCGCTATTACGACTTATTATAAACAACGTGCTTTACTGGCAAAAGACCAGCCTAATTCCACCTTGCCAGTGCACACGCAGTGCCTTACATCATCACGTTTTGTCCAGGTAAAACAAACTACTGAAGTCTGCGCGCAAACTCGTCAAAATACGCTGCAGTTTGATACGCTAACCGGCCAACTCACGTTTCCTATCGATTTAGCGACGGCCGATATCGTTGCCATTATTAAAGGGCTAACGGTATGAGGATGTTCGTTGATGTACCCACCGTCTATTTATGTGCCGATGCCGTTGATTTTCGAAAATCAATTAATGGTCTGGCGGCGTTGGTGGAAGCAGAGCTTGAACTACCCGTGCTCAGTGGTGCGCTATTTGTGTTTTGTAATAAAGGCCGTGACAAACTCAAACTGCTTTACTGGGATAACACCGGTTTTGCACTGTGGTATAAGCGATTAGATAAGCATAAGTTCAAATGGCCCAAACTCATGTCACCCACCATGACCTTAAGCGAGCAGCAATTACACTGGTTATTATCGGGTTATGATGTGATTGGACACAGTAAAATTGATGTCGCAGGTAAGAAAATGCTTTAATATTTGCGATCGATTGATGATCATCAAAGTGAGTTCAGTTAGCACTGCAAAGCCTTTGATGATGCCTTAAAATAGGCGTCATGAAAAATGAACTCGCCCTTAAACAGCGCATTGCTGAACTTGAAAAACTGTTAGCGCAGAAGGATGCCCAGATTGCGGCATTGGAAGAGCGCTGGAGCTTGGCCCAACAAAAACAATTCGGCAAAAGTGCTGAAGGCTTTGCCGGGCAAGGCGAGTTATTCAATGAAGTGGAAGAAATTGTTGAGGAAGTTGAGGCAGAGCAACAATCCATTAGCTATACCCGTAAAAAGCCGGTGCGTAAGGCACTGCCAAAAGACTTACCTCGTGAGCAGGTTATTCACGACATCATCGACAAAACCTGTGATTGCTGTGGCGGTGAGCTACATAAAATGGGTGAAGATAAGTCAGAAAAGCTTGAGTTCATACCCGCTAAAATCAAAGTGATTGAGCATATTAGGCCTAAATACGCCTGCCGTCACTGTGATAAATCCTCAACTCAGACACAGATTAAACAAGCCTCAATGCCTGCCATGCCCATCAACAAAGGCATTGCAACCAGCAGTTTGCTCAGTCAGCTTATCACCAGTAAATACCAATACGGGTTACCGCTGTATCGCCAGGAAGCGATGTTTAAGCAATACGGTATTGAACTCAGTCGACAGA
>NZ_AUTL01000166.1:0-11089 GCF_000498015.1 Pseudoalteromonas sp. TAE79 | reverse complement strand
ATTCCCCCAAGGTGTTAACGGTCCTATTCAATATGGTGTTGGTGTGAAAGCCCATGCGGTTTACTTATCACAATATCAATTACTCCCTTATAACCGCATTGAAGAATACTTTAGTGACCAACTAGGTATTCCGATCAGTGCCGGCAGTTTATTTAACTTTAATGAACAAGCAGCGGCACTAGTAAAGTCATCGGGCGCAGAAGGTATCATCAAAGCGGCATTACAAAGCCCGCATCAAACTTTGCATGTTGATGAGACTGGCATTAATATCGGCGGTAAACGGCGATGGCTTCATGGTGCATCAACGACTTGGTGGACTTATTTTTATCCTCATGAAAAAAGAGGAAAAATAGCGATGGATGAGGCCGGTATTTTACCGCACTTTACCGGTGTGCTATGTCATGACCATTGGAAGCCATATTATCAATATACCCAATGCCAACATGCATTATGTAATGCTCACCACATCCGAGAATTAGAAAGGGCTTGGGAGCAAGACGGCATGCAATGGGCGAAGGATATGCAAACCTTACTTAAAGAAATGAATAAAGCTCAAATAGATAATCCCGACCTAGATAAAGGGGCTAAACAGAAATATCGTGAGCAATATCAAAAAATATTGCTTCAAGGTGACGCTAAATGTCCACCACCAGAAAAAAGTAGCCGAGTGGAAGGTCAGCGAGGCCGATTAAAGCGAACCAAATCCCGAGCATTATTGGAACGACTAAGAGATTATCAAGATGATGTTTTACGTTTCATGATGAGCACTGGCGTGCCATTTACCAACAACCAAGGCGAGAATGATATTAGGATGACCAAGGTTCATCAAAAAATATCGGGGTGTTTTAGAAGTAAGCAAGGAGCTGAAATGTTCTGCTTGCTGAGAAGCTATTTATCGACTTGCAGAAAACAATATGTATCTGCAAGCCTAGCCCTTGAGTTATTATTCAAAAATCAGCTGCCTGATGTATTCATTTCAGATGAGGCTGAATAGTTACAATTAATTTATAAATAACGGCGATTTTGGCTTTAAAAGTGCTGTTTATATAAAGTGTTAATGGGCATTAAGTATGTAGAAGTGTACCTGAATATACTCACCATTAAGTAATTTGACTTAAGTAAATATGTGGCAGGCAAACGCTGCATACCCATGCAGCGTTTATTGCCATTTGTTTAGCCCTAATTAAAACTGATAGCTAACCCTTGCTGAAAAGTTACGCCCAGGTTGGGTGTATTGGCTAAAATCAGCACTTTGCGATTGACCTGCAATCAACTCAAAAGGTACATATTCTTTATCGAGCAAGTTAAGTACACCTACATTTAGCTGCCACGCTTGCCATTCGTAGTTTGCGTATAAATCAACAACGCCGTAGCCATGCCCTTGCGTAGTTTTATCATCGTTTGCATCAAGTACTACATCCGATTGCGATTTAGCTAAACGCAACGCAGCGGTCCAGTTAATATTACCCAGTTCTGTACTTAACAATATTGAGCCATTTAACGGGCTAATGCTGGTAAGTGGCTGATTGGTTTCTTTGTTTTCACCATCAACGTAAGCCACGTTTGCCTCTAGTAGTATATTTTCAGCTACATACATGGCAATTCCTGCTTCAACACCGCTTATTTGTGTTTCGCTAATATTTTGGTACTGATACAGCGTTTTGTTTACGCCAGGAATGTACGTTGGCTCAACACCCACTACGGCGGTTTCTATAAAGTCATCGTATGCTGCATAAAAAGCACTTAAATTTACACTAATATCGCTGCTGGCGTATCTTAGCCCAAGCTCAAACGAATCACTGCTTTCAGGGTCTAAATCGGCGTTTGGTAATATTTGATAAAACGGCTCAACGGCGTGGCTTTGATAGGCTTGGTCGTGTGGTGGTATTTTAAAGCCTCGTACGTATTGCCCGTACAACGACAAGTTATCATCCACTTGGTATATAGCACCTAGCTTAGGCGAAAAAGCAGATTCGGTAATATCATCAAGCTGCGCATCGGCGTATAGCTCATCACTTTTAGCCTCTAGGGTGTAGTAATCATATCGCACACCCGCAATAACTGACCACGCGCTATTATTAAACGAAATACTATCTTGTACATAAGCGCCAATTAAAGAGGTATCAGCCCCCGGAAATGCTTTTTGTTTTTGATCTGTAAAATCAACAGTGCCATCGGCTAAAATACGGGTTTTAAAACGTGGGCGGGTGGTGTCGTATAAGTCTATATCAATCCCGTATACCACTTCATGATCGGCACTCTCTGCGTTAAACCCTTTATTAAATACCGCTTTTAAACCTAAAATATTTTGCTCAAAACGATAGTCGTTATAATCGGTGTAGGTGCTTGCGCCACTAATTTGATCGCTTTGTTGCTCGTAACTACTATAAGACACTTGCCCGTACCATTTATCAAACGCGGCGGTTGCTACTTCTGAATGGTAATCGAGCGCCAGTGACCAACTCGTGTCATCTTCTTCGGTTTCTTGAACAGCGGGGGTTATTACTTGCTCAATAGTTTGATTAAAGTAATCGAGGGTGTATTTAAGTGTGCGTTTTTCATCAAGCTGTTGCTCAAATTTAACTAATAAAGCATCCGACTTAGCATCATAACCGGGTAAATTTTCGTCATAGTTTTGTACTTCTTCGCTGTCGCGGTGGCTATACACGGCGCTTACTGCAAAGTCGCCTAAGTCTTTTGCCGCAGTAATATCGGCGGCTACTTGATTACTTTGACCTTGATACCCAAGCGCCATTTTTATAAAGCTGCTGTTATTTTTTAAATAATCGCTTGGATCTTTAGTGGTTATAACCACAATGCCACCGAGTGCGTCAGAGCCATATAAAGACGATGCAGCACCTTTGGCTACTTCTACTTGTTTTACGCCTGCTACATCAAAGTAATTGCGGCCAACTAAATAGCCCCCTCCGCCTGCATAACCATCGTTGGTGCGTCGGCCATCTTTTATAAATACAACACGGTTACCACCAACACCACGTACAGTAAGTGTTTGCGCGCCTGCACCACTGCCTGTGGTTGCAATGCTTGAATCGTATTTAAACATGGTTTGTAAATCTACAGCTAGCTGACGCTCTATGTCTTGCTCGGTAATAACAGTAACTGAGCCTGTAACATCTTTAAGCTTTTGCTCAAAGCGCGAGCCACTTACAACAATATGATCGTCAATTATGTTTTCGGCAATGGCAGTGCCCGAGCCAAGTAGTAAGGTTGCTATAGCAGTAAATCTAAACGCAGAGGGATTCATTTTAACTCCAAATGATAATAGTTATTATTTATGGCAGAGATGTTACAACTAAGTCAAAATAAGATCAATTAATTATGATAATCATTTTCTTTTAGATTTAACTAGTTATAATAGCCAAAAAATAAAACCGGAGTGTGTAATGAAATACCTATTTATATTGTTTGCTTTAATGGCCCAATCTGCACTTGCACAAGAGCGCGTTATTAGCGCTGGCGGCACCCTTACTGAAATAATTTATGCGCTAGGCAAACAAAATACCCTTGTAGCTGTTGATCAATCGAGCATGTACCCGCACCAAGCCACGCAATTACCGCAAGTGGGCTATTATCGCGATTTAGCGGCAGAAGGCGTACTTTCAATGCGTCCAACCACCTTGTTAGCGCTTGAAGGCGCAGGGCGTAGCCAAGCACTTAAGCAAATTGAGGCAACTGGGGTTAAACTAATTCATTATAAAAAGCCCATCTCAGTTAACGAGCTACTTGAGCTAATAAAACGCCTTGGTACCGATTTAAACGCCAAGCAAAAAGCACAAACACTTATTACACACATTACAAAATCGTTACCTGAAAAAGCAAAAGCGCAAACACACAGCGCGCTATTTTTACTCTCAGCTAATGAGCGCGGGCTTGTTGCCGCCGGGCAAGAAACCGTCCCTAATTTATTATTTAGCTATGCAGGCATTACCAATATAGGCGCTACACATTCAGGCTTTAAAGTAATTAATACCGAAGTACTTGCTGTAAATCAGCCTGACTTTTTAGTTGCGCCAAAGCATGTTGTACAAAGCATTGGCGGCAAGCAGGCTTTTTGTAAGCAACCGAACCTACGCTTATTAAAAGCTGCGCAAAGCTGTAACTTACTTGTAATGGATAGCCTGCTTTCGCTTGGTATGTCGCCACGTATTGCCACAGCAATTAATGAGCTTAACGAGTATAAAACCCGCTTATGAACACCCTAACATTGAGCCGCTTTGTGCCCATAATACTTAGCCAAACTCATAAATGGATGCTATTAGCCTCTGTTTGTATTTTTGCTTTGGCGCTACTTAGCATAGGATACGGCCCTGCCGGAAGGGATTGGCGTTTAGCTATTGCCTGGCTTGCACCCGAGTACTTTAATCAGTTTGATGCGCTGCAAATTAATGTAGTAATGCAAATACGTTTGCCACGCTTTGTGCTTGCAGTGCTTGTAGGGTTGGTGCTTGCCCAAACAGGCGCGGCAACGCAAGCGCTTTGCCGTAACCCGCTGGCAGACCCATCTATTATTGGCATTAGTGCAGGTGCGGCAATGGTTGCAGTGGCGTTTATTGCACTTAGCGCGCAGTTTAATTTTAACGCTCAGTTGTATTTACCTTATGCGTCGTTTTTAGGGGCACTTGGTGTTACCTCGCTGGTATATTTTATTGCCAAGCAGCAGGGGCAAATTAATATCACCACACTTATATTGGTAGGAGTCGCTATTAACGCGTTAGCATTCGCTGTTATTGGGCTACTGAGTTTTTTTGCCGACGATAGCGCGCTACGATTAATAAATTATTGGACCATGGGCTCATTAGGCGGAGCAAGCTGGAGCACGATTATTCAAGCTGCGCCGTTACTGTTTATCAGCCTAATTGGCCTGTGGCGGTTAAAAAATCCCATGAACTTACTCCTTATTGGCGAGTCACAAGCTCAGTACCTAGGAGTAGACACCAATAAGCTTAAATTGTATGTCATTATACTCGTTGCATTAGGGGTAGGTGCGGTTGTAGCGCTTACCGGTTTAATAGGGTTTGTTGGCTTGGTAGTCCCGCATATTGCCCGCTTAATGGTGGGGCCGCATTTACGTAATATGCTGCCGCTTTGTATGCTAATTGGCGTAGTGGTATTGCTACTTTCTGACTGGCTAGCACGCATTGTGATCATGCCATCAGAGCTACCCATTGGCATTATTACTGCGTTATTGGGTGCGCCATTGTTTATTTATTTAATAGTGAAAAATAAGCGAGGTTGGTCATGATCACGTTTAACAACCTAAGCGTTGGCTTTGATAATCACAGCGTTTTAAACGCTATTAATGGCAGCGCTAAACAAGGGCAACTTGTCGCACTACTTGGTGAAAATGGCGCAGGTAAATCTACCTTGCTGCATACCTTAGCAGGTATGCACTCCTTTACAGGCAGTGTACTTTTTAATGCTAAACCGCTGGCCTCTCACGCTAAAAAACGCCTTGCAACACAGCGCGCAGTCATGATGCAAGCTAACCACATAGGGTTTGATTTTAATGTATTTGAGCTTATTGCAATGGGTCGCTATCCGTATGTAGAGTCATTAAAAATGCAAAGCGAAAAAGTACATAAATATGCCGCTATTATGGATTTAAACCAGTATTTAACTCGCCGCGTAAGTGCGCTTTCAGGCGGAGAGCAACAGCGTGTTCATATGGCGCGTACTTTAGCGCAACTCGATGCCTTTACACAATCGGCCGAGCCAAAACTAATGCTGCTCGACGAGCCTACATCAGCACTTGATATGCGCCACCAACATGCTTTGCTCAGCTGCGTTAAAACCTTTGTAGAGCAGGGTAACAGCGCCATTATTGCAATACACGATCTAAATTTGGCCAGCCTTTATGCAACCGACGCTATTTTACTACACAACAAAAAAGTGCTGCAAAGTGGGCCTATAAACACCGTATTAACTGAACAAAACTTACAACAAATGTACGCCATGAAACTGCACGTAAATCCTCATCCTTATAACGATGCACCCATGGTTTTTTCTCAACGTCAGGAGTTTTTATGAGAGAGCAAACATTAAACGATGCACGCACCTTGGTTTACAAAACCAATGCCGGTGTCATGTCGACTATTTCTAATAATTTACGCGGCTACCCGTTTGGCTCAGTAACCCCCTATATGTGCGACGAACAAGGCCGTGTTTACTTTTTTATTAGCGATATAGCTCAGCACACTAAAAATCTAAAGCACGACTCTCGTATGAGCCTAACTGTGTTTGATGCCGCCGACAGTGGCGATCAAAACGAGCACGGGCGAGTAACGCTTGTAGGCGATGGCTCTGTTGTGCCAAGTGAGCAAGCACACACTTTACTTAATAACTATATTGCCCTATACCCCGAAGCCGCTAGCTATCGCAATGCGCACGACTTTCAATTATGGCAATTAGACGTAATTCGTGTGCGTTACATTGGTGGCTTTGGCAAAATATTTTGGCTTGAGCAAAACGAATGGCAATACGAGGCAAAAAACTGGGACGAAAGCCAACAGCAAAGCATGATAAGTCACATGAACGACGACCATCAAGATGCTATGTCGCTCATATTAATGCAGCACTACAGCGTAGCTGATAACACCCCAATAATGAGCGGCCTATTACCCACTGGCTTTTATATACAAAGCCAAAAGCGTAATTACTTTATTAACTTTAAAACCCAGTGCAACAGCCCGTTAGAGGTTCGTAAAGCGCTGGTTGCGCTAACCAATCAAGCCCGAAATAACTAAACTAAATACATGACGACATAGTTAACCTGAGCCCTGGTTAAGAGATTCACTAACTATGTCGTTATTTTATAAGCAAGCTGTTTGCTCGCCTCGTTTGGCTAACGCTTTAAAAGCGGCTTGCTGATGTTCTTTTTGCACATAACGGGGTGGCAAAGAGTTAACTTGCAACTGATACCCTGTTTGGTTAGCTTGCACACTTGTAACCGGCGATATCCACACAACATTTAGCTCTGGCGCTAAACGCTTAATAACGCGCGCTATACCTTCGCCATTTTTTACATGAAAATCGCCCGCCATATGCATTACCTGCGCATCTTTATGTGCATTTAAATAGTTAACAATAGACTCCCCCATGGTTTCATCCCACGTAACTTGCGCTGCATAATAGTTTTCGTTTTGACTTGGCGTACCATGGTGCATTGATGCCATAAAACGTTGTTTATAATCACTGGGGGACGTATCAATAGTGGCTGCNCCTGCCAATACAGGTAACAATATTTTTAGGCGCATTGGCAGCTATTACATCGCTATTGTTCGTTTTTGCCAGCTCTACCAACGCACGGTAATCACTTTTGTAGTTAGGCCACGCTTGGGTGTTATCAATTAAGTATTGCTCACCAATTTCACCTTTAACATACTGGTTTAAAGTAAGCTGATCGGCGCGGCTAAATTGTTCAAGCGAAAGGGCAGTGCGTTTATTACTTTTGCTTAATTGCTCAAATAACTCAGCCTGAAATAAATGCACACCCGGGTGCGTATGCCATTCACCTACTAAAACCACATCGGCATTTAATAGCGTGGGTTCTAATAATACAGAGCTAACAGGCTTTGCTTGTGCATTATAAAGCGCAGTGTAATAAAGCGTTGAGCTTTTATCAGGCGGCACAGTTGTTGTGCTGCAACCACTCAAACCCGTAACTAACGCCAGAGTTAACATAGACTTTTTCATACTCATCTTTCAAAACCCGTTAATACAAATAATTATCAATATCATATACTTATAATGCGCTTTAAGCCAGCCAAAAACAGTACAAAATAAATAAGCAATGAAGATTAAATAGCGGGTTGTAGAGTGCAATTGATAGGCAGTTATGAGCGTTCTATCGTCATTCAGGGGGCGTTAGCTTAGTTAGAATAAGAGGATACTTTCCTCATTTTTACAAGTTTATATGAGTTACAGAAAGCATAATTTTTATAACTGGCAATCACTTACACTATTTGCTATTAATGTAAGCTCACAAAATAAGGACGTTTTCACGCTAAAATAGGGAAAGTGTCCTCTGATAAAGCTGTTATGTAACACGGAGAGTTTAGTGAAAATTATACCTATAGCATTCATGGGCGCACTATTAGCCTTCCCATCATCTGCAAATGAAAATAGTTCTATTGGATATAAAACAGTCGACTTAGCTCTTCAAGCATTGAAAAATAAAGATGGTACAAATTTAAGCCTCCAAGGAGGCTGGACTATTATCGAAGATAAAGAAGAGTCTAACTTGGTTTTATGGTCGTTTACTCCCGAGACTCACACAGCTCACCCAGCAGCGATAAAACGTAAAGTCCTTGAGAAAAACCAAGCAATTTACATTCAAATGTCAGCACTCTGCCAAGCTAAAAAGGCAGATTGTGACAAGTTAATGAAAGAGTTTGAGCAGCTAAATAAGAACATCATGAAAGGTTCTGGATAAGTGTTACATAACAAGTTGCTCAAGTTCGTTCGTAAACTCACTGGGACAATTAACAGTTGGCTTGGCGCTTCGCGCAAGTTTAGCCAACTGCTAATTGCCCCTTAGCAAAGCGTTAAATTGCAAAAGGAGTTCGGGTGATATTCTCCCCAAAAGGATTAGCCCAACACCTCTTCGTAAACCCCCATTACACTTTGATTAAATAAACCACTAAGTACTTGCATCGTACTGATGAAAATTAATAAAACTTGTATGCATCAAGCGCTAAAATATCCATTTCTATATCCTCATGTATTTTTTCGGCTTTACCGTCACTACTTCCAAGCGCTGCAAAAAGAGGTAAAAAGTGCTCCTGGGTAGGGTGATTAAATAAAGCATAGGGTGCTTCATTTAAATAGTTAAGTAACGCTTGGGTGTTTTGCGTTATTAACTTTTGCTCAACCCAATGGGTAAACTCATTAACCATTTGAACACGGTTAGGTGTAGCAGGGCTTTTAAATATTTCACGTAGATTGTGACTAATACCGCCTGAGGCAATAATTAATACGTTATCGCTGCGCAGTGGTGCAAGTAACTGCCCGTACTTATACATTGCCTGAGCGCCCAAACGCGTGTTAATAGACACCTGAACAATGGGAATATTAGCTGCTGGGTACATTAAGCGCAGCGGGATCCACACACCATGATCCCATCCTTGATCTGCATTTTGCACCGTTTTAATACCCGCTTTGTAAAAGTACTCACTAATAGTATTAGCAAGCTTAGGGTCTCCTGGTGCTGGGTATTGAATTTCATACAGAGGCTTGGGGAAGTTATAAAAGTCGTGAATAGTATGCGGCGCATCTCCTGATGTAATAACTATATCGTGCGCTTCATCAAAGTGGGCAGAGAACACCACAATAGCTCGTGGTTTACTAAGCGTTTGACCTATTGATGCAAGAAAATCTGACGTAGCCGATTGCTGTACAGCCATCATTGGCGAACCGTGAGATATAAATAAAGCAGGCTGAGTCATACTAAAACCTTAAACAAATAGACGTGTTATAAACACTATATAAGTTTCTAATTTGACGATAAATATGATACTTATTTATACATTATCAACAAAGTATTGTTAAAGATGGATAAACTCACCACCATGAAGACCTTTTTAGCCGTTGTGCAAGAAGGATCATTTTCAAAAGCGGCCGATAAACTCGATATTTCGCCGCAGTTAGTCAGCAAATATATTTCTGCGCTGGAAGATAATCTACGCACGCGTTTATTACACCGTACAACGCGAAAAGTAAGTGTTACAGAGGCTGGAAATCAGTATTATCAGCGTTGTCAGCAGGTGGTTATTGATATTGAAGACATGGAAAACTCACTCAATAACTTAAGCGAAAATGTATCGGGTTTGCTTAGTATTAGTGCGCCTATGTCGTTTGGTACTAAGCATTTAGCAGGTTTGTTGGTTGATTTTCAAAAGCAGTATCCAAATTTAAAGTTAGATTTACGGCTCACCGACCAATATGTAGATATAGTAGAGCAGGGTATTGATATTGCTCTACGTATTGGCGTATTAAAAAACTCAACGCTCATAGCTAAAAAAATTGCCCCTATACGTTTAGCTGTATTTGCGTCACCCGACTATTTAGAACGCCATGGCACGCCACAAACGCTTTTAGATTTACAGTCACATAATTATTTACGCTATTCCCACAGCGAACCCACAAAGCGATTATTTGGGGTTAATGAGTTAAAAAGCGAGCTAAAGCTTGAAAGTAACTTTGTGGCTAACAATGGTGATTTGCTACTAAATACAGCCATTGCGGGTGGTGGTATTGCTATGCAGCCTACATTTATAGCAGGGGAAGCACTGGCTCAAGGTAAAGTAGTGCGCATTTTAAAAGACTATGAACCCGAGCCAATGGGGCTTTACATGGTATACGCTAATAGGCAGTTTTTACCCAGTAAAGTACGTGCGTTTGTTGATTTTGCAAGTGGCTATTATGGCGATACACCTTACTGGGATTTAGGAGAGTGATATGTCGATAACTAATCAATTAACGTTATTTGTAGATGTAGTGCAACAAGGCTCATTTGCCAAAGCCGCAGCACTGCATGATATGGATAATTCGTCACTATCTAAGCAAATTAAAAAAAAGGACAAAACACCCAATTATTATGGAAGTAAAAATCCATAATAAAATAGGAATATAATTAAAATACAGATTCATATTACTGTGAGCGCGTTAAATTAATAACGCCCATTTACTGTAATGGGGGTTTACAGTAAATTTTTGCGTTATACATTTAGCTCTTTTAATTTATTCCAGACGCTCTCGCCGCCAGGGTGAAGCGCTGCATGGTACCGATACGCATAATATGTAATAGGTACGCAATGATGCTTTTGGCCAACTACAACTAAACTTTTCTCTTTTAGCTCTTTAGTAATGACATAGTTTGGTAACCAAGCAATGCCATTACCCTCTAAAGCCTGTATTTTTAAAAGCTCTGTCATCGACGATACAAATACTTTTTTAAGTTTAGAGCCCGATATTATAGAAGCGTTTATTATTAAAGGTTTGCCTTGCAATACACGACGTATTTGTCTCTTTCACAATGCCATTGCTGGCAGGCCTGTAAGAGTCACGGCTA
>NZ_AUTL01000165.1:0-7817 GCF_000498015.1 Pseudoalteromonas sp. TAE79 | reverse complement strand
GTGCGAAGATGACGACCTCAAAAGGGACAATTCAAGGCTACAACGGCATCGCGATAAACGATGATAAACATCAAATCATCCTGCAAGCACAAGCGTGGGGCTCAGTGGGCGAACAACAAACTTTACAGCCAGCCGTTGCACAATTAAAACAGCAACTCGCTAAACTCAATACAGAAAAAATGGCAGATAAACACACCATCAAATTCACCGCAGACAGTGGGTTTAACAGCGAAGTAAATCTTGAGTTTATGGCGCAAAGTGGGTTCGATACCTACATTGCGGATAACCAATTTAGAAAACGAAATCCGCTGTTTAAAGCCAGCGAAACATACGAAACTGAGCAAGAAAAGCGCCGACTAAAACGCAGTAAAGGCAAGGCTCGGTTATTTACCTCAGACGATTTTCATTATGATGAAGCAACCCAAACATGCCGCTGCCCAGCAGGTAATGATATGTGGCGAAGCGGAGTTAATGTAAACAGCCATAACCAACAATACACACGATTCTGCGGTTACTTAAAAGATTGCAAAGTATGTCCACTACAACAGCAATGTATGCGAAAACCACCGATAGAAAGAGGACGACAAGTGCAGTTTATAAATAATGAATCGCGCAAAAAGCTGAGCTATGTAGACAAAATGAAAGTAAAAATAGACAGCCCCATAGGTCGACGACAATATAGCAAACGACTTGGCTGTATTGAGCCAGTGTTCGGGAACATTACAGTGAATAAAGGCATGAATAAATTGACCTTACGGGGTCAAACGAAAGTGAATGCGCAATGGCAACTGTATTGCCTTGTTCATAATATAGAAAAGCTGCAAAACACGATGCATTAAGAAGGGTAAGCCCTCTTACTCTAAATAAAAGCCACTCAAACACCCGTAATCCCTTCCAAAACGCCAATTAAAACAATATCAAACACTTCTATATTCTGCGTGAAAATACAGTAATCAATTGAACCAAAATAGGAACTCAGCTATGGTTTGTTTATCAATAAAAACAAATTTAAAAACGAGTTAATCTACAGGCTCGTTATGCACTAAGTTAAATCATCGAATTTTGAGCACACAGTAATTGATGGAGTATATTGTGATCGATAAAATTTTAACGTTTTTGTCCCTTTATCCATGGATATTTTTAATTATTGGGAGTTTCTGTATTTTGATTATTAACAAAAAGTATTCGGATATACATGTAAGAGGAACTTCGGTAACTGATCCTGACGGAGTTGGCGGTCAACACGATAAAATGGCTAATGAATCACTTCAGGGTCAAAGAAAGCTTTATATATTGATGGTTTGCTTATTTAGTGCTCTAGCTACAATTTTCTTTATTCTGCAGTAAGGGCATAACAAGCGCCTTAACTCCGACAATGTAAAGTTGTCATGGTTTTGGCAAACAACGCAAAAAGCCACGCCAACACATTGCGAGTTAGGCGGGAGTTGAGGCCGTAGAATAACTCTTTTTTAAGAAAAACGGCCGATTTTATGGGTTCCAAATGCATTACCTAGTGCAAGAAAAGCGCTTAGTATTTGTTACAGGAGCTCGGTTTTTAATCAATTTGGGCTGTTGGAGTAACTCTACAGCCTCGTTATATGATTTATCGAGTAGGAGTCAGGCTTTGGATCTAAACCCAAAATACAGAAGTGAAAAGTTTCAATGTCCACACTGTCAGGTTGCCTCTCAGCAGGCTTGGTTTGACGTTGATAATTCGAGTAATGCAGCTAATACGATATTAAATCACCTATTTTATGACTATAGAATGAGCATAAAGGATTATCAACAAAATGCCATCTTGGCTTTTATAGAGCACGTTGTAGATGCAAATAATCGACATATGAGCGAGTTTGTTCCGGAGGGTTTTTCTGTTGCAACCTGCTCAACATGTAACGAATTCTCTTTGTGGGTGAATAAAGAAATTGTCTATCCAAAACAAACGGCAGTAGCGCCTCCAAATGAAGATATGGATCAAGAGATTCAGGATTTGTATCTGGAGGCATCCACAATTGTTGTTGATTCTCCCAAAGGTGCTACGGCCTTACTCAGATTGGCACTCCAACTATTGCTCAAGCAACTAGGTAAGTCGGGAAAAAATATTAACAACGACATAAAAGAGCTTGTAGCAGAAGGGTTAAGTCCAAAAATTCAAAAAGCACTAGACTTACTTCGAGTTGTAGGAAATAACGCCGTGCATCCAGGGCAAATTGACTTGGAAGATGGCAGAGACATAGCGCTGAAGTTATTCCACGTTCTTAACTTCATCGCAGATGAAATGATTTCAAAGCCTAAAGAATTAGATCTACTTTATTCAGATGTTGTGCCTGAGGAAACGCAGCAACATATTAAAGAAAGAGATGGTTAATAATGGCAATTTGTAGTCGCGCACATAACAAGGCGCTGCACACGGATAAATTACTCGCTGCGCTCCTAATTTACCGGTGAGCGCGGCGTTATACCCTCTTCTAGAAAGGAGTCAAAATGGAAGGTTATTTACAAACAGGTGTTGGTATACTTGTTTCATTAATATTATTTGTTATTGGTTATCGACAAACCATAGGCGCTAAAAAAGAGCGCTCTAAAAATGCAAATATTTCTATTATTAGAACCATCATGAGAAGAATGGTTCTCGAAGATAGCAACTTTGCATTTAGGTTGTATCTATTTTGGAGGTTCTTGGTATCGGTTCTTCGGTGCAGGAAAGCAAATGGCATTACTTTCTGAGCAAGGAAGTATTCAACCAACTCTTATTACTAGTGTAATTGTTCTGATCCTATCAACTTGGTCATTGTATGCATTTTCAGCCGCAGGTGTGATTTTTAAGCTTCCATTCATCCGCCTAGCTCTTATACTAATAACTTTTATTTATTTAGCCCGAGGTGTTGCTGGATTTTTTTTAATAAATAACCCTATGGGGCGTTCGCCTGAGTTTTGGGTTTGGAGTTCTATTATTTGTTTATTTTTTGGTATTGTTCACTTTGTTGGTTTAAAACACCAATGGGCAAGCTTGTGAGTAAAGTGTAATCTAATAAAGAATCAAACAAGGGCTATTACACTTGGCTTTTAGTAAAGCATTATATTTATAGTAAACTACTTCTCGCCAATAATTAACGGAACAAGGAATATTAAAATGGATAAAATGTCAGTTCACATAACCCCTAAACCTTTAGAAACTTACCCGCAAAAACAAACTTTAAAGGTGGTAGCTGATGAAGTCACCGAAAAACCGACTGAGCACAAAGCAGCGGTTAAAAGCGACCAAGTGGATATATCCGAAGAAGGAAAAGAAAAAAGTCTGGAAGATCAAAATCGAGAGGCGTTACGTAAATTATCAGGCAATGAAGATGTAAGTCAGGCATCGCAATCTGAAGAAGACCCACTTGATGAACAGATTGCTGAAATACAAGAGAAGCTTGAAAAGCTAATACAAGAAGCTGCATTATTACGCAGTAAAGAAGATGAAGAGTCACAAGCTAAAGTGAAATTACTAGAAGCCGAAATTACCGGGCTTAACACTCAACTGATTGAGTTATTGAAACAGAAATTAGAATCGGGTAAATAACAAGCACAGTAAGTATATGCAAAGGGAATTGGAGACAAGAACGTTATTAATAACATAATAAAGACGCTCATCTTAATTTTAAAACTAAAGGGGTTAACCCCTGATATTACTGATCAAATTACTTAACCAAAGTGTTTATTTAAAGCCGCGACCTTATTTAAAGTCGCTAACTTATTTAAAAAGCGCAGCGGCTCTTATTCCCTTTGTGAATTAATTTGCTTTAAACAACATCAGCTCAGCATCTTTTCCATCCATTAATATCGCAACATTACCTTCAGCTGTGATATACACATCTCTTAACCTGCCTGCGGCCTCTGGAAACACGTGAGACTGTGTAAATTCACCACTGGCAAGATTAACGCTGTAGAGCTTTTTATCGACGAGTGTTGTGATTAGTACATGTTGTTGTAATGAAGGAAAAGCGGCATGTTTAGAGCCGTAATACGCCATGCCTGATGGCGCTATTGATGGTGTCCAATTAACACTTGGTTTTTGCATGCCTTTATATTCGGTAAATGGTGAAATACGCGCTTGCGAGTAATCTTTACCATAGGTGATTACCGGCCATCCGTAATTAGTGCCAGCGGTTAAGTAGTTTAGCTCGTCACCGCCTGCAGGGCCGTGTTCGTTGCTAACAATTTGCTGCGTATCGTAATCATAAACTAAGCCTTGAGGGTTACGGTGACCAAGTGAGTAAACAGCATGTGCATTTTGGTTTTCGTGATTAATAAATGGGTTGTCTGTCGGAATGGTGCCATCTAGGTTTATACGCAATATTTTACCAAGTTGGCTTGTTATAACCTGTGCTTGCTCTCTAAAGTCAAAGCCATCACCCGTTGAAATTAATAATGTGCTATCGGGTAATACGAGGGTACGACCAGCGTAATGTTGTGGTGTATTTTTATCAGTTGCTACTTTATAAATAACGTCAGGCTTTGAAAAGCTATTGCCATTAAACGTGGCTTTGGCAACAACAAGCCTGTTTGCGCTTGCATCACCTTGGGCATAAGTAAAAATAACTTCTTTGGAGTCGTTATAATCTGGTGATAATACAATGTCGAGTAAACCACCTTGGCCTGCAACGTATAAACCGTTCAGATTTAATTTTACTCTTGATTGCGCATTGTTTTTAACTATAACTACGTGACCATCACGCTCTGTAATTAACCATGTGCCGTTTGGTAGTTCAACCATGCTCCACGGAGACTGTAATTGCGTAGCCAGTGTTTTTGTACTGTATTGCTCCTTTGGTAATGCGGCTTGTGCATTAACAGAAAACGAAAAAAGCGAAAGCAGAGTAAAAATAGAGATACATTGTTTACGGAGCAAGCCTTTGCTAGCATAACTAGTATAAGAGAAAAGCTTTATTTTAAATTGAGATAACCATGTCGTTTTTAACACGTATATTGCCTTCATTTTTAGTTTCTTGGTTACTTACATTCACACTTGCTAGCTTGTTTCATAGCCAATACGTTGTCAATCAATTAGTTAATGTAGGTGTAGTGGTGGGCTTTAGTGATCGGGCTAGTTTAACGCTTGATGATTGGCTAGGCTTGCTACCTACCTACGGGGCTATTATTGCTGTGGCACTTGCCATCGCTTTTTTTACTACAACAAAGCTTAATAAAAAGGTTCAAAAATACAGTACTCAGCTATTTGTTATTGCTGGCATTGTGGCATTTTCTATTGTGTTAATTGCCATTGAATCAATTATGAATATTCATATTATAGCGGGCGCAAGGGGCTGGGGTTTTTATGCTCAATTGCTCGCAGGCGCGGTAGGTGGTTTTGCGTTTTCGCAATTATTTAAGGCAGCTAAAATCCAAAAAGCGTGTTGATGTGTGAATATAAGTACGGTTGATACGTTATTTGATGATTAACAAATAAAGGCCGCTGTTTATTGTAAACAGCGGCCTTTAAATATGGTTTTTAGAGTTTAATTAAAAAATTAAACTAATTAGTTTGTAGCTACTTAGCCCAAAAATTAGGATTAAAACGGGTAGGGTGACTAGGTTTAAAGCCAAAGAGTTAGTGTAGTTTCCCATAACCCCTTTTTGATTAACCAGCCATACAAGGTAGGTGCTAACAATAGGGAGTAATAACCCGTTAGCCGCTTGTGCGAATATAATCACCGCTACTGGGTCTAAACCTAATGAGGCCACCGCAGCACCAAACAATAAAATAATAATAGCAACGCCTTTAAAACGTGCGTTGCCCATATCGTTTGACCAACCTAACATGCCACACACGGCGTAAGCACCGGCAAGCGGCGCTGTAATAGCACTTGTTAAACCTGCAGCAAATAAGCCAATAGCAAAAAAGTAATGAGCGGCATCGCCAAGCAATGGCTCTAGCTGCACAGCCATGTTAGCCGCACTAATTTTCCCCGCATCGGTGCCATAAAATGCAACTGAAGCTGTAGATAAAATAGCTAAAGTGATCACACCGCCTAAAGTGATTGATAGGCCTGTATCAACATTTGTTTGTTTAATCACTTTTTGCATGTCGCTGTTACTGTCGTGTCTAGCAGCGAGTACGCCGGAGTGCAAAAATAAGTTATACGGCACAATGGTCGTACCGACTAATGCCAATATAGTTGTAATAGAACCTTCAGGCATACTAGGGATAAAACCGGCAAATACATCACTTAGTGAAGGGGCAGCCATTACAAGTGTTGAGATAAACACTAAACTCATTAAAATAACGAGTAAAATTAGCGCGTTTTCAACCACTTTATGTTTGCCGCTATACAGTAAAGCAGCACTTAACAAAGCAATAAGTGGTGTCCATAATTGGGAGTTAACTTGAGGGAATATTTCAATTAATCCCATACTAGCGCCACTTAAATTACCCGCTTCATAAGCTGCACTGCCTACGCCAATGGCGCTAATAACTAAAAATATCGCCAAGGATTTAAATAAAGGCGTTTGAATATTTGCTCTAAGAGCTTGTGCTAAATCTTGCCCGGTGGCAACGCCAAGGCGCGCCGCCATAGATTGTAATAATATAGTGGCAACTACTGAAAACAGTAATGTCCATATAAGTGCAAAACCAAAGTTTGCACCTGCCACGCTGGCGGTAGTAATGGTCCCTGGTCCAATGAAGGCAGCGGTGACGAGTAGTCCTGGTCCTAATCGCATAATTGACCTTAATAGTGCTAATGCATGTTGCTATTTAAAGTTACATCTTACGTTTAAAATCAATAATTATACGCGATGCCTGTTGTGTTAAAGCTGTCACTTACAGTAAGTGCCTTGCAGCAGTAGTCGCTCCTTGACGAGTTCTTTTTTATAAGCATATGTTAAAAAAGGGCGCGTAGGATACCAACTTGTATATAAATTTAAAGGGGGATACAGTGCGTTTGCATGAATTTCAAACGAATATATAAGCGAATTAAATGAATGATGCCGATATTTATATCGGCATCAGTATATTTACTTTATTAGACTTTTAATCGCTTCTAAGCCTTTTTTTAGGGTATCTGCATCGGTAGCATAGTTAATACGAATACACTCGTGCTTGTGCGCCCAATCATCGTCAATGCCGATAAAAAAGTTATGACCTGGGATCACATACACGTCTTGCTCTTTAAGTTGTTGATACAACACCTCGCTTGTTATTTTTGCATCTTTAAACCACAGCCACATAAAAAATGCACCTTCAACTTTGTGCAAATAAACAGGCAGTTCGGCAAATACTTCGTCAAACAACTCAATCGCGATTTGTGCTTTATTACGATAAAAAGGCAGTATAACGTTGCGGCACAGTGGCAGTAGTTCGTTGTCGTTAATTAAGCGTGTTACTAAGCTTGGGCCAATACTATTTGGCGATAAAACCATGCTGCCGTTTACGCGGCCAATTGCTTTAATAATCTCATTGTTTGCAACTATAATACCGCTGCGTAAACCCGGTAGGCCAAGTTTTGAAAGTGACATACATAAAATAATATTTGAGTTCCACGTTAGGTTTGCATCGGTGTAAATACAACCTGGGAACGGATCGCCATATGCGTTATCAATAATGAGTGGAATACCATATTGCTTAGCAAGTAAATCAAGGTGTTTTACTTCATCATCAGTAATTACATTACCTGTTGGGTTAGTAGGGCGTGATACGCACAGCGCGCTTATGCTGCTGTCGTTTGCTAGTGTTTTTTCAACTGCTTTAAAATCAATGACGTATTTAAACTGTTTTGATGTGCTGCCTGTATTGAAAATTTCGATATCAGGCTTTATGGCAACAAACATATCAGCCG
>NZ_AUTL01000164.1:0-1367 GCF_000498015.1 Pseudoalteromonas sp. TAE79 | reverse complement strand
CATTAGCCCTAGAAGAAGCTTACAAAGTCGGTATAAAACCTATCAATGTTGACCTTTTGGAGGAAACACTGTCTAGCCGCATAGATGAAATTGAACCGACACTTATCAGGCATGGTTACAATGAGCGCGTCATTGCTGAACAATTCCGCTATCGCCCATCCGAAATTAGAAAATTATTCTCTGGAGGGCTAGAACCGAATAGAGCGAAAGAAATGACAGCTGAAATGCGTGAAGCAGGACTGCCAATTTAGAGTCGATTAAAGTGGGCCCAACCTGATGAAATCGGTCCCAGTATCAATCAATGTGGTTCCATTTTTAATTAAAGTGAGCCAGCCTCATAGGGTAAAATCAATGATTGTGGGCCAGGAAGTTCGGATAAAATCGGTTCAGACAGGATAAGAAGTCAGGTCGCTACAACTAGCTAAATAGTTGTGCGATTTACTTAGCCTCTTACATTAAAAGACAACATCCGTTTAAGATAAATATAGTGAATTGTCATGAATGCTATTCAAAAAATACCTAACAATACAAACTTACTTTTAAGGCTTGGTATACTGTGAGCGTCTAGCGAACTACACCTATGTTTTAAAATTCCAGGGTAACAAGCTGTCGATATCGGGCTCAGGCTGGCACAGTTCATCAAGGCAAGCACAGATGTAATTAAATGGGATTAGACCATTTATCTTGGCGGTTTCCACAATGCTGTAAAGGGTGGCACTAGCATGGGCACCGTTAGCCGTTTGGCTAAATAACCAATTCTTTCGGCCTATCACAAACGGTTTTACCGCGCGTTCTGCTCTATTATTATCGATGCTAAGTCGGCCATCATCAACATAGCGTATGAGCTTGTGCCATTGATTTGCCAGGTAATTAGCTGCCTCTATCAGTTTGCTGTTCCCCACTAAATTTGGCTGATCCTGCTCAAGCCATATTTTTAGCTTGCTAAGAATAGGCAGGCTAACCTCTTGTCTTGCCGTATATTTGTCATCCACACTTTTATCTTTGATGCGTGACTCAACGCCGTACAGTTTTTGGATAAGGCTCAATACCACATCCGCTTTGCCGGTTTTGTTTTTACCTTGTAGCTTTTTCGCGTCGATAAATTTACGACGAGCATGCGCCCAGCAGCCAATTAAGGTTGCCTCTGTTCTGGCATAGGCTTGATAGCCATCCACGTGCAAGTACCCTTGATATCCATCAAGATAATTGACCACGCAGGCGGCCGCGCGACTATTGTGGAAGTCGTAAAGTACGATATTAGGGATGGGATTATTCGGGTCTGGTGAATCTCGACCCGAGCAATACACCCACATGTAACTGTTTACTTTGTCCGATTTCACCACCTTTAATGGCGTTTCATCGGCAAA
>NZ_AUTL01000163.1:0-26333 GCF_000498015.1 Pseudoalteromonas sp. TAE79 | reverse complement strand
ATTCGGCTTGCCCACTATTTACTTGCTCTAACGAAATAAAGCGCTTCCCGCTTGTTAAGCTAAATTCGGTGCTGGTAAACAATCTAAAAGTATTACTTATGATCTCGTTGTAACTCTGCGTATGGCAAAGTTGTTCGTAACAAATTCTAAATTGGGGTTCATTACCGAGTGCCAATTCTTTAGCAAGCTGCGCTAGCTCGTCGTTGGCATGCAGAAGTTGCTGCGCCTCGCGGTGAAAAATACGCCCTTTTTCAGTAAGCTGTAATCGGTACTTACTTCTATCTAGTAACTCAAATCCTATTTTTTCTTCTAGATTTTTAATAGCAAGTGTAAGCGCTGGCTGCGTTTTATGTAGCTTTAGTGCTGCCCCGCTTAAGCTTGCGCTTTGCACTATGGCATCTAAAATTATTAATTGATTCAGCTTCATATAGCACTCTGCAACATTATAAGTAAAACTTATTGAGTTTCTAAGATTTAATGATTTTTATTTTATATGTTTGCAGCGTATGCTGCACTTAATTATTTTGCCATCATTGCAACGGAGAAGACATGAAACTCTTTCGTCTATGTTTTTTAACTACGACTTTATTAAGCTTAATAGCCTGTTCTGAGCCAGAACAACAAGTTAAAGAAGAGCCCATTCGCCCTGTTAAATTATTCAACATAGGTCATGATTCTCAAACTAACATTCGCAGCTTTCCTGCTGAGGTTGTTGCAAACCAAGGCTCTTACTTGGCGTTTAGAGTAAATGGTGAGCTTGTTGAGTTTCCGGTTTTAGCAGGTGAAGAAGTTAAAAAAGGTCAGCTACTGGCAAAGCTCGACCCAGAAGACTTTCAATTACAATACGATGATAGAAAAGCCCGCTTTGAGCTTGCTAAGTCGCAACTTGGTCGTATTGAGCAATTACTTGAAAAAAGAATCGCAAGCCAATCTGAATACGATGAAGCATTAGCCAATATGCAGGTGGCAGAGTCTGCCTTTAAAATTGCCGAAACAAACCTAGAATACAGTGAATTACGCGCACCATTTGCAGGCACTGTGGCTAAAGTATTTGTTAAAAACTTTGAAAACATTCAAGCCAAGCAAAACATTTTACGCTTAGAAACACGCGACTTAATGGATGTAGAAATCCAAGTTCCTGAAAAAATAATAGCGCGCATTAAAAAAGGTACCGATTACCACCCTACCGTTGTGTTTGATGGCTTTTCAAAAAAAGAATACACCCTTGATTTAAAAGAGTGGGATACACAGGCTGATCCAACCACCCTGACCTACCAAGTTGTTTTTTCGCTGCCAGTACCTGATGACTTTAATTTACTTGCCGGTATGACTGGGCGTGTATTTATTGATTTATCTAAAGTTACTAGCTCGCAAGTAGCGTATACAATTTTACCTGTTGAGTCGGTTTTTTCAGAAGCGAAAGAAAGCGTGTCTGATAATGCGTATGTGTGGTTATACAACCCAGAAACAGGTGTTGTTAATAAGCAGGCTGTAAAAGTAGGGCAAGTTCATCGCGATGGTATTGAAGTACTTAGCGGTATTAAAGAAGGCCAAATGGTTGTATCTGCAGGTGTGCACTCACTAGATGAAGGCATGAAAGTACGTCCATGGAATAAAGAGCGAGGCTTATAATTATGAGCTTTGCGCAACTCTCCATAGAGAAAAAAGTAATTAGTTGGATGTTTACACTGCTGCTGTTAATTGGCGGTAGTGTGTCGTATTTTGACCTAGGCCAATTAGAAGACCCTGAGTATACACTTAAAACTGCCATGGTTATTACCATGTACCCGGGTGCATCGCCACAGCAAGTAGAGGAGGAAGTCACCTTCCCTATTGAAAATGCGATTCAGCAGCTCCCATATGTTGATTACGTGACCTCTATTTCATCAAATGGTAAATCTCAAATTTCGGTAGAAATTAAAAGCACTTACAGAAAAGAACAGCTGCGCCAAATTTGGGACGAAATGCGTCGTAAAATTAACGACCTTTCTCCTTCACTGCCAAGCGGCGTTTACCCAAGTACTATTTTAGATGACTTTGGCGATGTATACGGCGTTTTATATTCGGTTACTGGCGACGGCTACTCATATGACGAGCTTAAAGACTACGTAGACTTTTTAAAGCGCGAGCTAGTCTTGGTTAAAGGTGTAAGTAAAGTAACTATTGCTGGTGAGCAACAACCACAAGTTATGGTTGAAGTATCTACACGTAAATTGGCTCAACTAGGTATAGCCCCAAGCCATATTTTTGGCTTGCTGCAATCGCAAAATACGGTGTCAAACGCGGGCAAAATACGTGTTGGCGATGAGTCTATTCGCTTTCACCCAACCGGGGAATTTAAAGATGTAAGTGAGCTTGAAACTCTGCTTATTTCAAAACCTGGTGCAAGTGAGCTTATTTATTTAGGCGATGTAGCAAAAGTATTTAGAGAATACGCCGAAGTACCTACTAATGTTATTCGTTACAACTCAGAGCAAGCACTGTTAATTGGTGTGTCGTTTATGAACGGGGTTAACGTAGTTGATGTAGGTAAACGTATTGACGAACACTTAGCAGAGCTTGAATACCAGCGTCCGCACGGCATACATGTTGAATCGGTATATAACCAACCTAAAGAAGTAGAAAAATCGGTAGATGGCTTTATTGTAAGCCTTGTAGAGGCTATTGCCATTGTAATTGTGGTACTGCTTATATTTATGGGTTTAAAAAGCGGTATTTTAATTGGCGGTATTTTATTACTGACCGTTTTAGGCACTTTTATATTTATGAAGTTGTTTGCCATAGACCTGCAACGTATTTCTCTGGGAGCACTTATTATTGCCCTAGGTATGCTGGTAGATAACGCCATAGTAGTAACCGAAGGCATATTAATAAATTTAAAACGTGGCCAAACTAAGTTAAAAGCGGCAGTTAATATTGTTGAGCAAACTAAATGGCCACTACTAGGCGCGACAGTTATTGGTATTACTGCATTTGCTCCCATTGGATTAAGCTCTGATGCCACGGGTGAATTTGCTGGCAGCTTATTTTGGGTGTTATTTATATCGCTTTTATTAAGCTGGATCACCGCCATCACCCTTACGCCATTTTTTGCAAACTTAATGTTTAAACAAGATGAGTTTAAAAAAGGTAAGAATGCTGAGGGCGAAGAGGAAGACGACGACCCGTACAAAGGCTTTATTTTTACAGGCTATAAAGCACTTTTAGATGTGTCTATGCATTATCGTAAAACAACTCTTGTTCTTATGGTTGTATTACTTTGCTCTGCAGTAATTGGCTTTGGTGCGGTTAAGCAGTCGTTTTTCCCTGCGTCTAACACGCCAATGTTTTATGTAGATTACTGGCAGCAGCAAGGCTCAGATATACGTGCAACCCTTGATGGCATTAAAAAGCTAGAAATCTACTTACAAAATGAAGAGCTCGTTGAGGAAATAACAAGTACAACAGGCCAAGGTGCGCCGCGCTTTATGCTTACTTATGCTCCTCAAAAATCGTACTCTTCTTATGGGCAGCTTATTATTAGAGTAAAAAACCGCGAGGCGGTTGCTATAGTAATGCAAAAGGTGCGTGAATACTCACAAAGTACGCCACTTTCAGCCGAGCTTAAAATTAAGCCGATGGAAATTGGCCCATCTACCGATGCTAAAATTGAAGCACGCTTTACAGGCCCAGACCCAGTAGTTCTTAGAAAACTTGCAGCTAAAGCAGAAGACGTTATAGCAAAGGATGAAGGGGCTTATAATATTCGTGATGACTGGCGTGCGCGTACTAAAATGATTCGCCCGCAGTTTAACGAACAAAAAGCGCGCCGTTTAGGTATTAGTAAATCTGACCTTGATGATGTGCTGCTTACTAGCCTCTCTGGTAAACAAGTAGGCGTATACAGAGATGGTACGCAACTGTTACCTATTATTGCCCGCTCTCCTGCTAATGAACGTTTAAATGTAGAAAGCGTTCACGATTTACAAATTTATAGCCCAGTACTTGGTGTGTTTGTGCCAGTAACGCAAGTGGTTGACGAATTTGTGGTTGAATGGGAAGACAGCCTAATTATGCGCCGCGACCGTAAACGTACAATAACGGTAATGGCCGATCAAAACGTTTTAGGTGACGAAACCGCTGCTAAATTATTTGCCCGCATACGAGGGCCTGTAGAAGCAATAGAGCTACCGCGTGGTTATAAATTAGAATGGGGCGGCGAATATGAATCGTCATCTGATGCGCAATCGGCTATTTTTGGCTCATTGCCATTAGGCTATTTAGCTATGTTTGCGGTAACCGTACTGTTATTCAACTCGCTTAAACAACCTTTAGTTATTTGGGCTACAGTGCCACTTGCCATTATTGGTGTAAGTGCGGGTATGTTGATAATGAATGCGCCGTTTAGCTTTATGGCATTGCTTGGCTTATTAAGCTTAAGCGGTATGCTTATTAAAAACGGTATTGTATTAGTTGATCAAATAAATCTCGAATTGAGTGAAGGTAAATCGCCTTATGAAGCCGTGTTTGACTCTGGTGTGAGCCGTGTACGCCCTGTTGCTATGGCGGCTATAACTACTATTTTAGGTATGATCCCGCTGTTATTTGACGTGTTCTTCCAGTCAATGGCGGTAACCATAATGTTCGGTTTAGGCTTTGCCACCATACTAACCCTCATTGTAGTGCCAGTACTTTACACGGTTATATTTAGAATTGATTACGAACCGCGTAAGTAGTTAAACATATAATCGGTTAACATAAAAAATGCCACTGGCTCAAGGTCAGTGGCATTTTTATTTAATACCGATGAAAAAAGAAAGGCTACATATTTAGTTGTTAAGAAACTAACCGCAACACTTCTTATATTTTTTGCCGCTACCACATACACAAGGTGCGTTACGCTCTGGTACTTTATCAAATACTTGTGGTGTTGACTTGCTAAGCGCAAAGTCTAGTTCGCGAATATCTTCTGGTACTTCAGCTCTAACTTCAATTGAAGCAAACAGCGAATGCTCTTCTAATATTGCTTCTATTTCTGATTGTCGTGCAACTGAGTTTACAATTAGCGTTAACGGGTGTAACTCTGTGCCTGGCTTTGCAGTACGTTTTGGTGCAAATCCATTACTGTTATTTTTACCCATTATGTCGGGCTTACCCATAAAGAAAAATTTTGACATGTTACTTCTATAACCTTTCTACATTATTAAGACGGCGCATCTTAACAGCTTACCCTTCATATAACTAAGTGTACTTGATAATGCACAATATAAATCAGGCTTTAGCGTATATACGCCTAATATAGCGACATAATGAGGCCATTTAATGGATTTAGGCAAAATTTAAATTCGAAATATAGTAAAATTATCATGACTCAACTTAGTGCCATTTTAGTATCTAACTCAATATTATGGAAAAGCCTTGGAAAATTTTAAAACCGCGATACTAATAGCGGGCAGCGTTTTTATACTTTTTGGTTATTTACGCTTTATAACTGACGATAATGGTAACGTGAACTTAAACAACTACCGATTTACAGGTGGTTTAGTACTGGTGATTTCAGGCATGGTTGATGGCACACGCGACCTTGTTAAGCGCCTGCGCTCTAAAAACTCGTTATCGGCGATTGCAGTTTATTTAGGTATACTCTTATTTTATATTGGCTTTAGCATTTTATAAGTGAATACCCTTTGACCTTTAAGCAACTCTTCAACAGCGCCTTATTACTCTTAGTAACAGCACCTTCGCTGGTTTTACTTGCATGGGATGAACAAGCCGACCCCGCTTTTATCCCCAACAGTATATATAACACCTTAACATTTACGTTATTTCCAATAACGGCGATAGTGTTGTCGGTTGTTTTATTAAGGCATCTATATAAAAAATACAATAATAACTTTGAATTTAAACATACAGTTAAAAATTATATTGCTGAGCATGGGAAGTTCCGCAGCGCATTTATACCACTGTTTTTGCCTATTTTAATTTACTTATGGTTATGGACGTCAGTTTGTATTTCTGTGAAATTATGGGCCAATAAACACAGCAATAATATATGGCAGCAAGAGCATCAATTACTCGAGGTAGGTAGTTGCCCAAATGATTATGAGTACAGTTGTGCAACGCTAACTGTGCTTAGTTTACAGAACTACAGAAAATACACTTTTAGATGGTATTTAGATAAGAATAAATTGGTGACTTTGCAAAATAACAATATAAATTTAGTGGGCGTTACAAGCCCACTTGGCAATATAGTACAAGAAATACAGTGGTAGTAGAATACCACTTAGGTGCAGATTATTTTTTTAAGCTAAGGGTACGCCCCGAGCTAGGTTTTGACTGTGACGACTTGTTCTCTTTAATACTTTGTGGCTTACCAACATACGTGGTAGAACGCTTTTGATAAGGTGCTTTACTGCGCTCATTTTTGCGCTCGCCATTAGCATTACTGCGATCAGAGTTGCGACTTGAATTTCGCTCAGTACTACGCTCGCCACTTTGTTCGCCTTTATTAAAACGGCGAGGATTTTCACCCTGAAAATCACGCTTTTTAGGAATCGACGGCGTATTATTTTCTGATTGTTTATTAGCATCAAGCGAATGTTCTTGAGTTTTACCTGAGTCAGAAATCGAGTCGTTTATTTGCGCCATTTCAGTATCAGATAAATGACGCCACTGCCCTACCTTTAAACCTTTTAGTGTTACGTTCATTATACGAGTGCGCTTTAACGTCACCACTTCGTAACCTAAATATTCACACATACGGCGTATTTGACGGTTTAAACCTTGTGTAAGTACTATTTTAAATTCTTTAGGGGCAGTTTGTGTCACTTTACACTTTTTAGTTACGGTATCTAAAATAGGCACGCCATTGGCCATTTTTGTAACAAACTGACGATTAAGCGGTTTATCAACCGTAACAACATATTCTTTTTCGTGGTTATTACCCGCACGCAAAATTTTATTAACGATATCGCCTTCGTTAGTTAAAAATATAAGCCCTTCAGACGGTCTATCTAAACGCCCTATTGGAAATATACGCGTAGGATAATTTACCGCGCGAATAATATTACTTTGAATTTTACTTTCGGTAGTACACGTAATACCAACGGGTTTATTGTAAGCAATATAAACGCGCTTTGGTGTGGCTTTAAGTGGCTTGNGCCATTAACGCTGACACGACCTTGCTCAATATATTTATCGGCTTCGCGGCGTGAACAAAATCCTGTTTCACTAATAAATTTATTTAAACGTTTTAATTCGGTCATGGCACTTATAGCGTAGTAATTTTTAAGGCGAGTAGTGTAAACCACCCACACTATTTTTTCGCCCCTAATTTAAAATTTATAGGTGTTTAAGCATTAATTTTTGCTTTCGTTAATTTACGCCATACAAATTCAAGCGGGCCTTGGTTGAAATAGCGGCTGTATATAAAGGTAAATATAAGCTGCAGTGCAACTAATGCCGTTGCAACTAACCAGTAGTCAATACGATCAAAATTGAGCACCCAGTGCGTAAATAGCACTTTATATAACAACAGTTGTATGAGTGTTTGGCTAATATATAAAGTAAATGCTAAGCGCCCCGCTTGTTGAATAAGCGTGCCAACGTGTGCGCTGTTATTGCAAAATTTAACAATTAAATGAATATACAGCGTAGCCATACCTAGCGCCGCAAAAATATTTACAAATTCTTGCACCCCATATCCTAAGCTGCCATTAAGCTGTGATGCATAAAGACTGATCCCACAAAAAACAAGGGTCATTGCACCGCAAACTATTAATTGCTGAGTCGTTAAGCCTTTACTAAAAACGTCTTGTTTATATAAATAAATGCCAATGAGCATAAGGCCCACGCACATCCACATTGTCATTATTGGCACCATAACAAGCATTAACGTGTTCATAGCAAGGTTACTAATAAAGTAATCAATATAGTGTGGGTTATATAATTCAATAAACTGTGCTGTATCGCGGTAAATTATTTCATCGGGTACGCTAGATATAACAAGTAAGGTAACCACAGCCGACAACAAGGTAAATGCAAGCCCTCTTTTTAAAAGTACGTTGCTATCACTTTCTAAATATTTAATAACAAACCAGCCAGATACACCGTAAACAAATAAAATATCACCGGCCCAAAGTAAAAAACCATGCGCTAAACCAAAGAGGATTAACCAATAGAGCCTGCTTTTTATCTGCACTTCAGACTTGTAACGTTGCCACTGAATGTAAAGCCCTGCACCAAAAAGCAAACTAAACAGCGTTCTAAAACGCCCGTCTACAAACACGCTGCTAAGGGTGTGAATAATTGAGTCGCTAACAGGAGGATTAGTTAAGGAGCTATACCCATATTCAAAAATGCCGAAGGCGTAAGCATTCATGTAAACAAGGCCAAGCACGGCAACGCCGCGAATAAAGTCCATATTATAATTGCGCATTAAAGCTATTATCCGTTAAATATTATTCTTATAACTGTCAGCCCAATCGACTGACTGCTGGTAAAGTGGAGGTAGTATAGCACTGTCTATATTTAGCAAAAGTACAGCTTGTTCAAGTGCCCACCAGCTTCCTGTTTCATATGCTTTAACAACGTTTAAAATATAATAAAGTGTGTTTTTGTCCCCTAATAATGCCGTTTTTATTTCATCAGGGAAAGGTAGCTTTTCAACAAGCAAGCTCATTGGTTGATCAAGGATTGCATCCAGTAACGAGAATAACCCTGTTAAAAATGCTTCGCCTGACTGACTTTTATCAACATTTTTTGCCACAAGCTCACAAAAGCGAGCACGTACAACACATACTTGCATTAGCTCTGCTGGCTTTTTACCCGCTGTATGAGCAGTAACAATAAGGCTCACAAACTTTTTCAGGCGTTCGTGTCCTAAATACACAAGCGCTTGCTTTAATGACGATATTTGGCTTTGTATAGGAAACACACCGCTGTTTATTAATCTTAGTAACTTATATGCGAGTGCAGCATCTAGCTCAAACAGGCTTGCGATGGTTTTAATGTCAGGGCTTTGCTTCATTATTTCTGCGTAAATAGCAACGACTAAACCATAATTATAATCAATGTCGTTTTGCTTGATCATGGTAGGTTTTGCAAAAAAATAGCCTTGAAAATAATCAAACCCCATATCAAAGGCAAGCTCATAGTCTTCTTGTGTTTCTATTTTTTCGGCTAGTATTTTTATTTGTTTATGCGCTTGTAACTTAGTAACTATGGGCTGTATTTCGCTAAGAGGTGTAATTGCAATATCAAATTTAATGAGCTTCACAAGCTTTAAAAAACGATCCCATTGTGGTTTATATACAAAATCATCGAGCGCGAGTTTGTAGTTACTATGAAATAAACCTCGGCATAGCTCATAGTTATCGTCGGTTGGTTCTATGGTTTCGAGCAATTCAATCACAACGTCTTGGCATGGTAAGAAAGCACATAAATCGAGTTTTAGTGATTCTGGTCCTATATTAATAAGCGCTTTTTTGCCTGATGTAATATGGCGTGTACCTAAATTTAATTGATTTTCCATAATAAGCCTTGCTGTTGCTTGGCCTTCTGCAATATCTGGAAAATAATTTTTTGGACTATCACGAAAAAGTAGCTCATAGGCTACTACTTTTTTACTTCGATTGAATATTGCTTGCCTTGCAACAAATACAGACACATTACCTACTTCTTAGCTTTTATATAATACTAAGTAATTAAACCCTAAGCAGGTAGATTTGTCACTAAACTTTAAAGTACACAAACGTTTTACCGGTATAAGGTTGTTATATAATCAGTTGCCACTTGTGGCCACGAAAAACGCATTTGCTCTGCGCTGTGCTTAATTTTATGCCATCTTTTAGGATTTTGCTTTTTAATTAAGAGAGTTTCGTCTAAACAGCTAATTAAATTACGCGTTTGCGTTGCCAACGTGTCTCCATTAAAGCTAAAACCATTTTCGTGGTGTTTAACAGTATCTTTTAATCCGCCAACACTGTGTACTAAACACGGTTGCCCCGCTCGCATTGCTAGCATTTGGCTAATACCACACGGTTCAAACGAGCTTGGCATTAAAAATAAGTCACCTAATTGATACATTAAATCGCCAACACCTTGCCCATATCCCTTCAAAAATAAAAGATTGGAATTACGCGCCATTGCTTTGGTAAATATGCTTTCGAGCTCTTTGTCACCCGAACCGAGAATAATAAGTCTGCCATTATGTTCATTAATTAATTGGCACACTTTATCAATAGCTAAAACCCCATTAACCTGCTGGCACAATAACAACACTTTTTGCTCAGTAAGACGGCCAACGCTTGTGACTAATGGACCATTATTAACCGTTGCTTTAAATTGCTGTAATCGTTGGTGGGCAATATAGTAGCCACTTTGTAACTGCTCGTAATTGGCCATCCAACCAAACAAAGTACTCTCTGCTTGGCTATAAAAATCAGCGAGAGTTGCTCCTTCAAGTGCATTGCTTGGATATTCGCAGCCATTTAAAATACCAACAAGCTTGCCTTGGCTTGCTGCATTTTGCAGATCTTGCTCAAGCCCTTCGCCACCAAAAAAACCATGTTCGTAATTGCTAGGTTCAAGAACCTCTTGGCTGTAAGTTGGCGATACAACATGTATTTTATCGCATAGATTTATTGCACTGCGCATAGGATTAAAACAATGAGGGTAACGCGGGTCGCATAATTGCTGGCCATTATAACTAAGTGATGGAAACCACGCCTCTAAGCTTGAATCATCATGTTTGAAAGGCCTTATCCCTTGCAGTGCAATATTATGCACTGTGAAGGCAATAGGTAAGGTATTAAGTGAGCTATAACGTGGCTCAAACTTAAGTAAAACTGCAACGCAGGCACTGTGCCAATCATGTAAATGCAGCGCTGTAGGGCGCTTTAATACACCTTGTAATAACGCTTCGCAGACGGCTGCGTTAAATAGAGCAAATTTAGTCGCATCAGTTGCAAAAGGCCTCCCCGGTGCATCATTACAATATACACTGCCTGATTCACTAAATAACGGGTGGCTAATAACAATTTGGCTTACATTATTTTCGGCTTGTTGTACTTTAAAAATGGTTAATACATGGGGTTGAGCATTAAATGCAACAGTTACTTCACCTACATAAATACGCTCAAGCGGCTCAAACCCGTAATCAGGAATAACAACATCAACCGTTATACCTTGCTTAGCGAGTGCCCTAGGTGCATCGCGTACTACATCTGCCACACCGCCTACTTTTGCGCCTGGTAACGCGTCATTTTCTGCTGCAACCATTAATACATGCATTAATTTATTATTTCCTTTAAACCTGTGTGAGCTTGCTCACAAATGAGCAAGCTATGTTGTCGTGCTTATCTAACTTGTTGTTACGCTAGCTTTTTATTTTCTCGCGCTTGGCGTTCTAACTTTTTTGCAAGCTCAGTGAGCATATCACGTGTAACAAGAACGATACCTTTTTTAGATACCCTAAAGCCGTTTTCTTCATCTGTTTTTTTGTCAAAACCGATTTCAAGACCCGCAGGTATTTCACAGCTTCTATCTATTATTGCGCGTTTAATTTTACAACCTCGGTTTATAACTGCACCGGGTAAAATTACCGACTGCTCAATGGTACAAAATGAGCGAACGTGGACATTAGAAAACAACAGGGATTTTCTAACCGCAGAGCCCGAAATAATACACCCACCCGAGACTGTTGAGTCTAAAGCCATACCGCGCCTATCTTCGTCATCAAAAATAAACTTAGCAGGTGGTAGTTGCTCTTGATAAGTCCATATTGGCCACGTTGGATCGTATAAATCAAGTTGCGGCTCTGGCATTACCAGTTCCATATTAGCTTCCCAGAACGAATCAAGCGTACCTACATCGCGCCAATAAGGTTGCCCTTCTTGGTTTGGATCTCTAAATGGGAAAGCAAATACATTGTGCTCTTCTATAATCGCTGGAATAATATCGTGACCAAAATCGCGTCCAGAGCCTTCATTTTCAGAATCTTTTTTAAGTTGCTCAAATAAAAATTCAGTATTAAATATGTAGTTCCCCATTGATGCTAAACATGTACCTGGCTTGCCGGGTACGGAGCTCGGCATTGCTGGTTTTTCATCAAAACGACACACTCTATTTTCTTCATCAACGGTCATTACACCAAACGTGTCTGCGGCTTCCTCTACTGGAACTTCAATACAACACACAGTCATATCTGCGCCTTTTTGCACATGTTCAGCCAATAAAGCACCATAGTCCATACGGTACACATGATCTCCAGACAAAATCATCACATATTTAGGAAGCTCGTGACGAATAATATCTATGTTTTGAAAAACAGCATCTGCGGTTCCACAATACCAATCATCACCTTGGCGCTGAGATGCAGGTAGTATTTCAACCGACTCTCCTAGCTCTTTTTTAAAGTGCCCCCATGCGCGGTTTACATGGCGTATTAATGAATGTGATTTATATTGTGTAGCAATACCAACACGTCTCACACCCGAGTTAATGCAGTTTGATAGTGGAAAATCGATAATTCGATGTTTACCACCAAAGTAAACTGCTGGCTTTGCTCGCCAATCGGTTAACTCATGCAGGCGAGAACCGCGACCGCCTGCCAGTATTAACGCGTAAGTTTCTCTGGTTAGGCTACTTATGTAGCGATTTGCATAATTAGGCATAATACTCTCTCCATTTAGTCTAGGCTGTTAGTGGCATGGCTTTTAGTTGTCGTTAAGTCTGTTTCACTAATATTGAGGGGTTCTAAATGCCAAATATCTTCACTGTATTGGCTTATGGTTCTGTCACTTGAAAACATACCACTGGCTGCTGTATTTAAAATACTCATTTGTGTCCAGTAGGTCTGATCTGCGTAAGCTTTATCAACTTCTTTTTGAGCTGCTACATAACTTTCAAAATCGTGAGCAACAAGCCATGGATCGTGCGGGCTCTTAATTGCATTTGTTATGTCGTCAAATAAGCATGGCTCAAATAAATTAAAATGCCCGCTCTCGAGTAATTGCATCACATTCTTTAAATCGCTATTTTGCGATATTAAATGCTCTGGATTATAACGTGATTTAATATCGTCAATTTCGTGCGCTTGTGCGCCAAACAAAAAGAAGTTATCAGCACCAACAGCATCTCTAATTTCAATGTTTGCGCCATCCAGCGTGCCTATTGTCAATGCACCATTCATCATAAATTTCATGTTGCCAGTACCAGACGCTTCTTTGCCTGCGGTAGATACTTGCTCTGAGAGATCGGTTGCAGGACAAATAACTTCCATTGCGGTTACGTTGTAATTAGGTAAAAATGCGACGCGTAAATATGGCGCTGCTAACGGGTCTTTATTTATAACCTCTGCCACGTTATTAATAAGCTTAATAATTTTTTTAGCCATGTAATAACCTGGCGCTGCTTTACCACCTAATAGAACACAACGAGGAACAAGTCCTTGGGTATCCCCACGGCGAATACGGTCATATAAATGAATCACATGAAGTATGTTTAATAGCTGACGTTTGTATTCGTGGATACGTTTTACTTGTACGTCAAACATCATTGATACATCAAAATCGATATCGCAGCGCGCCTTAACTAAATCAACTAAACGTTGTTTGTTTTCACGTTTAGCATTTTGCCACTGCTCATGAAATGCCTTGTCGTCATAAAAACGACGTAGGTCACTAATTTTTGAAAAGTTTTTAACCCAATCATGGCCAATTTTTTCACCAATTAATTCACTTAATACCGGATTACAATGCGCAAGCCATCGACGAGGCGTTACACCATTTGTTTTGTTATTAAACTTATCTGGCCACAGTGCATAAAATTCTTTAAATAATCCCGCTTTTAACAGTTCGGTATGAAGTGCTGCTACGCCATTTACAGAGTAACTACCTACAATAGCTAAATAAGCCATACGAATTTGCGGCTCATCACCCTCTTCAATCAGTGACAATGCACGTTGCTTTTCAACATCTCCCGGCCATTGCTGTGCAACTTGTGCTAAAAAGCGTGCATTTATCTCGTAAACTATTTCTAAAATGCGTGGTAATAATTTTGAAAACAACGAAACAGACCATTTTTCAAGCGCTTCAGGAAGTAGCGTATGATTTGTATAGGCCATGGTTTTAGTTGTGATTTGCCACGCATCGTTCCAATCTAATTCGTAATCATCAATTAAAATACGCATTAGCTCTGCAACAGCAATACTTGGATGCGTGTCGTTTAACTGAAAAACATGAAAATCAGCAAAGTCACTAAAGCTCTCGCCATGTTGGGAAACCCATTGGTCTACTACGTCTTGAATACTCGCCGATGATAAAAAGTATTGTTGGCGTAACCTAAGCTCCTTACCATTTTCGCTGCTGTCATTTGGATACAGCACCATGGTGATCTGTTCGGCTAGATTTTTTTGTGCGACGGCTTCTGAATAACTGCCCGCATTAAATTCGGTTAAATTAAATTCATCTGTTGCCTCTGATTTCCACAGACGTAGTGTATTTACGATATTGTTTTTATAACCAGGGACAGGTACATCGTACGGTACAGCTAATACATCTTGTGAGCCCATCCATTGACGGTGCTCTCTGCCAAATTTATCTGTGTAACTTTGCACATAGCCACCAAACTTCACACGTTTTGCATGCTCTGGTGCGCTTAGCTCCCATGGATGTCCTTCACGTAGCCAGTTATCTGGTTGCTCAATTTGGTTACCATCTTTAATCGATTGATTAAACATGCCGTATTCGTATCGTAGGCCATAGCCAATAACAGGCAACGCTAAACTAGCACAGCTATCTAAAAAGCAAGCTGCAAGGCGCCCTAGCCCGCCATTTCCTAAGCCAGCGTCGTGCTCGGCGTCTTCAATTGTTTCTATTGTTGTGCAGTACTCTTGTAGTGCTGAGCTTACTTGTTCATCTAAATCTAGATTTAAAACAGCATTACCTAGCGCACGCCCCATCAAAAACTCAAGAGAAAGGTAAGCCGTTTTGCGGCGTTTCTCTTGCTTAATTTGTTGATTCGTTTCTCTGCAGCGAGCCACAAGTCTGTCGCGAATAGTAAGCGCTAATGCGTGATACAAATAATGCTGCGATTCACCCACTTTATCTCGGCCGAGGGTATAATAAAAATGCCGTGTTAAGTCATCTTTAAGCGTACTTTCATCAATAACGGGACCTTCTTGCCAGCCCTTTACTACACACACTTTATCACTTTGTTTAACCATGACTAACATCCTCTAAATTGGCACTAAAAACCCAACTACTTTGTGCTGAAATTTCAACCATCGCATCTTCATTACTGCTCACAGATGCATTATGTACACTTGATAGAATCATTTGCCACGGCGCATTAATTGGCGATGGGGGCATTTGACAAAAAATTGTTTTTTCACTGGCATTAAATACAATCAGCAATGCATGATTGTTTTGCTTATCAAGTAAGCTGTACATTAAAAACTGCCTGGTATCTTCATGCCAGTGAGCATCAGTCATGGTTTTACCCTGTTCGGTAAACCACTTAACGGTAAAACGCTCGTCTATATCATCTAAAAATACACTGTGTTTAAACGCACTGTGCGCACGTCTAATTTTTAATGCATCATCAATAAATCGTGTTAACGAATGATTAAGTTGAGAATCTTTCCAGGCAAGCCAACTAGTGCGATTATTTTGGCAATAAGCATTGTTATTCCCCCCTTGCGAGTGCGCCATTTCGCTGCCAGCGGCAATCATGGGAACACCTTTTGAGAGAATTAAAGTAAGTAAAAAGTTCTTTTGTTGCTGTAAGCGCAGTGCGTTTATTTTAGAGTCGCTGGTAAAACCTTCTACCCCACAGTTAAACGAATGATTTGCACTGTGCCCATCTCGATTTTGCTCGCCATTAGCTTCGTTATGTTTATGCTCATAACTCACTAAATCGGCAAGGGTAAAACCATCATGACTCGTTATGAAATTAATACTATTGAGCGGCCCACGTTGGCTGTGCTCAAAAATATCAAACGATCCATGCAAACGTTTTGCAACGCTTGCAATAATGCCTGTTTCACTTTGCCAAAAACGTCTAATTACATCGCGATATTGATCGTTCCATTCTCGCCATGGCGGCGGAAATGCACCAAGCTGATAACCACCTGGGCCTATATCCCAAGGCTCACTTATTAACTTAACTTTGTTAAGCACAGGGTCTTGGGCAACTACTTGTAAAAAAGTATGTGCGGAGCTAAAGCCTGCTTTTGAGCGGCCTAAAATGGTCGCTAAATCAAACCTAAAACCATCAACTCCCATTACTTCAACCCAATAACGAAGGCTATCAAGTACAAGTTGCAGTGTTTTAGGATGATCAATATTTATGGTATTACCACAGCCGGTATCGTTTATATAGACGTCAAGCTGGCCATCTACTGTGCGGTAATAGGCTAAGTTATCAAAACCTCTAAGCGATAGTATAGGGCCATCCGCCCCTGCTTCAGCTGTATGGTTGTAAACAACATCTAATATGACTTCTATGTCTGCAGCATGGAGCTCTTTCACCATTTGCTTAAACTCGTTTATATCGTCGTTTACCAAATAGTCTTTATGGGGCGTAAAAAAGTTAAGCGTGTTGTAACCCCAGTAGTTTTGCAAACCTTTCCCTGTTAAAAATTGCTCACTAATAAAAGAATGAACAGGCAAAAGCTCAACGGCTGTAACACCAAAGCTTTGTAAGTGTTCAATAAAGCTTGGGTGGCTTAACCCTAAAAACTTCCCTTGTAGAGATTTGGGAATTTTAGGATGACGACACGTTGTACCTTTGACATGGCACTCGTAAATAACCGTGTTTGACCAACGGTGATTAGGCTTTTTATGCGTATACAACGTAGGAGCCGCTACTTTTGATTTAGGTATATCAATCGCATTATTTACAGTGCTTTTAGTACCGATTGGCATTTGCCCGTAATGGCGTTCACTCCAAGTAAACTCGCCAAACAAGTCTTTTGCATATGGGTCTATCAGCAGCTTATTTTCGTTAAACAGTTGACCATTTTTAGGGTTATATTCACCCTCAACTCTAAAACCATAAAGCGCACCGGCGTTTAATGGCGAAATATGAATACTCCAAATACCCCCTTCGTTGATATTCATCGCCATTTTTAGTATTTCTGAATGGCCACTTTTATCAAACAGGCATACATAAGCTTGGCTTGCCCCAGGCGCATAAAGCGCGAAGTTGACCCCATTATCAATAACACTAGAGCCAAGTGGTTCTACATTACCGGGTGCTACATCAAATCGGTTACTCATCATCAACCTTTTGTAAATAAATAGTAGTTAAGCCACCAATGGCAATTGAAATACTGTGTTTAAAACCATGATTTGATTCGTTTATTGCTTGAACTATCTGCGATGAATCTTTAGTTACTTCAACGCCAGAGCCAAAAAACTGAGTATCGTCTGTATTTAAAACAACTTTATAACGCCCTTTACTCGGTACGCCAATAACGTAGTTTTCATATGACGCGGGGGTAAAATTAGCAATAACAACCACAAAGTTTTTTGCGTTTTTAGCATAGCGAACAAAGCTTAAAATGCTCTGCTGATTATTATTGTTATCTATCCAGGTAAAACCAGCCGCGCTCGAATCTAGCTCATACAACGCAGGTTGGTTTTTATAAACGGTATTGAGCGCTTTTACGGTGTGCTTTATACCGCTGTGGCTTTGGTGCTCAAGTAAATGCCAATCGATAGAATGATCGTGCCCCCACTCTTTTCGCTGTGCAATTTCACCGCCCATAAATAAGAGTTTTTTACCCGGGTGTGCCCACATAAATGCGTAATAGGCGCGTAAATTTGCAAATTTTTGCCAATCATCGCCTGGCATTTTTTCAATTAACGAGCCTTTACCGTGTACTACCTCATCGTGGCTTAATGGCAATATATAGTTTTCACTAAACGCGTATACCATCGAAAAAGTCATTTCGTGATGATGATGCTGACGATAAAGCGGGTCGTGCTGCATGTAATGCAAACTATCGTTCATCCAACCCATGTTCCACTTATAACCAAAGCCTAAACCGTTGTGCTCAACACTTTGGGTGACACCCGGCCATGCTGTTGACTCCTCAGCCACCATCATAATGCCTGGGTTGTTTTTATAGCTGCGCATATTGACTTGCTTTAGGCACTCAATTGCACCTAAGTTTTCACGCCCACCGTAACAATTAGCAACCCACTCGCCTTCTTTTCGGCTGTAATCTAAATACAACATAGAAGCTACGGCATCTACACGCAGGCCATCTAAACCAAATTGATGTAGCCAATACATAGCATTTGATATTAAAAAGCTTTTAACTTCAGGGCGGTCGTAGTTATAAATGTAGGTATTCCAATCAGGGTGAAAACCTTGGCGCTTATCAGCATGCTCATATAAATGGGTGCCATCAAATCGATGTAAGCCATGCGGATCGCTTGGAAAATGCCCTGGTACCCAATCAAGTAAAATACCTAAATTAGCTTTATGGCACTGCTCTACGAAGTATTTAAAGCTGTTGTAGTCGCCAAAGCGGCTGGTAGGTGCAAATAACCCAACAGGCTGATACCCCCACGAACCATCAAACGGGTATTCACTTATTGGCATAAGTTGCAGGTGAGTAAAATTCATTTCAAGAGCGTAGCTAACGAGTTTGTCGGCAAGCTCTGTGTAACTTAAATAACGGTTGTTTTCGGCGCGTTGCCATGAGCCTAAGTGCACTTCGTAAATACTAATTGGTGCATCAATATGGTTACGCTTTTGTCTGTTTTGAAGTGCCTGTTCGCCAAGCTTTATAGGTTCTGGTTTATACTGCAGTACACTTGCAGTGCCAGGTGCTTGTTGCATTTTAAATGCATAGGGGTCGGCTTTTTCGAGCACCTCTCCACTTTGCGCGGTAATTGCAAATTTGTAGCACATGTCAGCTTTAAGGCCTGGTACAAATAACTCCCATACACCACTTGCAGGATGAAAGCGCATAAAGTGGCGATTCGCTTGCCAAAAGTTAAACTCACCAATAATAGAGACACTTGCCGCATTAGGCGCCCATACACAAAAACGCACACCGTCTACGTTTTGTTGAGTACTAAAATGTGCACCAAAATGCGAGTAAGCATGTTCAAGGCTGCCTTCGTTAAATAAATACATTGCCTCTGCATCAAGTGTGCTTTCAAAGCTGTATTCATCATAAAAGGTAACGCTGCTATCTGTGTACTGAGCAATGCATTCATATGGCGCAGTGGGCAAAGCATCAACTTTGGCTATAAATAAGTCACTTTGCTGGTAGCGCTGCGCCTTAATAGTTTTATTATTTAATGTAACACTTACGCTTATTGCACAAGGTAGATAAAAACGAACTTCAACCTCAGCATCCGTTTTATGTGCCCCTAAGAAGCTAAATGGGTCTTTAAATCGCCCTGTATTTAATGCGTGTACTTGTGCATCGTAACTATTTTCATTAGTTGTACTGCTCATTTAACCTTTCCTTATTGAATCGATAGCAGCTAAAAGTGAGGCATTTTTGGTAAAAATTTCTTCACTGGTATGCGTTAATACACGTCGCCAATTAGGATATTCTTTATCTGTTCCGGGGATATTGACCGGATACTTCTGCTCATCTAAGTCATCTATTTGTATTGCAAATAAACGCGATTGAGAGCCTGCTAAACACAATGCAAGTGCGCTATAAACAGTCACTGCTTCACTATGTAATAAAAGCTCAGTTGTATTGCCATGGTGATTAATAAAACGTAGTAACCTTTGTTGCTCTTCTATTCGCTGTTGCTTTAGTTGCTCGTATTCATTGCAAGTTATAAGCTTATATTGTTGCTTAATATCTAAATCATCATGTTGCCACCAGCCTGTAAATGGAGGGACATCGTGATTGGCTATCATTAACAAACAATGTGTTGCTAGCTCATCTACCGATAAAAACTCTCCACTGTGTTGTTTCTCAAAATAAAATAAGCTGTTGGAAAAAATACCGCTAGATGCCAAAGCTTCCCTAACCTCTGGCGGTACGATGCCTAAATCTTCACCAATAACAATACTCTGATTAATATGCGATTCAATTTTTAAAATGGCAAGTAAATGCTCAAACGGATAATAAACATAACAGCCGTCTTGTTCGCCATTGCTTTCAAAGCACCACCATAGGCGCCTAATAGCCATTACGTGGTCAATTCGAAGTCCACCTACGTTTTGCATGTTTGCGCGAATGAGCGAGCGGTAAAATTGGTAGTGATTATTGCTAAGGCTTTGGGGATTGAGGGCTGGGAGGCCCCAATTTTGACCTGCTTCAGCCCATGGATCGGGTGGAGCGCCTACACTTGCACCTTGGCTAAACAACGATTGCTGATTTTTAAATTCAGCCCCATCGCCAGCACAACCAACAGCTAAGTCGTTTATTAAGCCAATAGCCATGCCTCTCTCTGCGCAACTTTTTTGACACAGTGCCAGTTGCATATGCGCTTGCCATTGCAGGTAATAAGCAAATGTTAGGTTATCTGATTCGAGGGTATTTAACGTAGTAGAATGAGTATTACAAAAATCAGTAAACGCTTGGCGACGCTCATCACTTGCCGTTAATTCAAACTGATTATAAAGCGCTTCAAATAACGCATATTTTATATGGCTTACATTTTCATAATCTATAAATTGATCATTACTTTTTATAAGTGTAATTACATCGTCTCGTTGCATGAGGTCATGCAGAACTGTGTTATTTTGTGCGTCTTCGCTTAATACTATAGAAATATAAAGAGGGTTTAATAAAGCCCGACTACTAGGGCTATAAGGGCTTGCACGCTCTGGCATATCAGCAAATAACAAATGCAGTGGATTAAGTAATATGTAATCCATATTTTGCGAGCTGCATAATTTTGTAAGCGTTAGTAAATCGTCAAAGTCGCCAATACCTAAATGCGCTTTATTTTTTAATGTGTAAAGCTGAATAGATAACCCTGTGCGCTTTGTGTCTTCAACTTGATAGACTTGCTCAGGCACGCACCAAATTTGTGTAATAGCGTATTGCTCACCTACCTGAACATTAGCGTCATGATAGCCAATTGGCATAGTTTCTATGGGTAGTGCCAGCTCAATATAGCGAACGCCATGTAAGTAATATTCACCTGTAACTGCCAAATTATAAAGGTTCTCAACCGCTATATTCATCCCAAGAGAAGGGACATTAATGGTAGCGGCTAAATATTGCTGGCGTTCATCTATACGAAGCTTTAACAAACATGCACTTTGCTCAACTAAACTCACACTAGGTACTAAACCCAGCCAAAGCGATGCATCTAAATCATAAGTTAGTTGAGTTATTTCGGCTTCGTTATTTGTATCAACACCGCAACATTGCAAAGCACGTTTACGCGTGTCTTCGCTAAAAAACACCTGTTCACCTGTATACTTAGTGAATTCAAAGCCAATACCATGCAGGTAAAACAACTGCGAAAGAGCATCCATTGAATCGCCTTAATTAATGCGTTGAGTATTTACTATGCTGTTTTCTGTGCCAAATGTATTGCCAACATAACCATCAGCTTGGTGGTCGTTATCCCAAATGTCTCCATTTATTAAATAACGAAAGTGAAATTGTTGATCGATAGGTAAGCGTAGTTTAAATTTAAACACACCTTGTTTTTTATTAAGCTTCATTGGCACAGGTTGCCAATCATTAAATTCGCCTAATAAGCAAACTTCTTCTGCCTCTGGATGAGAAAATTCAAAGGTTACTTCAGCTTCATCTTTTGTTTTAAAAAAACGTTTATTCAACATAGCAGGCTCCAACTAAACCAAAAAGGGTACTTAATCTTTGCCACAGGCCATACAACTAAACAAAAAAAGGCGATGTGGATTCCATTCAAAATCATTAAACACGTTGTAAGTTAACCAAAACTTTATTTACGCATTATTACAGTGCAACAATTCATTTTTTCTTCACCTAAAAAGTGCGGTTAGTATATAAACAATCTTTTTTAAAAAGCGCAGTAGTACAGAGCAATATTTGAACCAACTCAGCGTATATCACACATTATTTTTCAAATTACTATTTAACTGAATTTAACGTGAAATAATCCAAAAGTATTGCCTAAATTTATAAAATTCTTTTGTTCTGTACTTTCATCAGCGATAATACACAGCATCTTAATACTCTGAAATATCATAATTTTCATGTTGAAAAAAAGCATTTTAATAACTATAGTCATCATCTTTTTAATAATAGCCACACTTGTTGGTTCTTCAATCTATACCCTTTATAGTAAAAAAGAAATCTCAGTTGATCCTAAATTAAAAGAAATCTCAGGTATTGAATTTGATAAACAAAAACGTCTATGGGCTATTAACGATGGAGGCAATGAACCCAAGCTTTACCGCCTTAACAAAGATGGTTCTATTGCCAAAGAGATTTTGGTTGAAAACGCTAAAAACATAGACTGGGAAGACATGACCCAAAACAAATTTGGGCACTTTTTTTTAGGGGATTTTGGTAATAACAAAAACGATCGTAGATGGCTTACTATTTATAAAATAGAAAACCCAATAGATATAAAAACAGACACAACCCAAGCCGAAATAATCAAGTTTACCTACCCTGAAATGGATGGCAGTCCGATAAAACCTAATGACCGAAATTTTGATTTAGAAGCATTTGTAGCACTAGGTCGTCATTTATATTTATTTACTAAAAACCGCACAGAACCTTTCGATGGTATTACTAAAGTGTATAAAGTGGGCGATCATGCAGCAAATTTTGATGCTGAACTAATTGACTCTTTTAAAACGTGTACCACGCTTGAAAAACTATGCTGGATAACCTCTGCAGCGCTCAGCCCCGATCGTAAAAAATTAGTCTTACTTGATTCAACCAGTCTTTGGTTATTTGAAAACTTTGAAGGTGATAAGTTTTTCTCTGGTGATGTATCAAAAATAGACCTAGGGATTGTTACTCAAAAAGAAGCAGTCACCTTTTTTGATGACAATACGATTGTATTTACAGATGAAGAGTTTAAAGGCATAGGCGGTAATGCTTATTTTATAAAACTTGATAAAGCCAAAAAAGAAGTTATAAGAAAAAAACCTATTTCAGAAAAAACACTTCCATAGCATCTAGTTAGCTAAGCTGAAGCATTAAAGCTTAGCTAACTTATGTGAAAGGTAATGAGTTAATTACTCTTTTCATTTGACGAATGAAGTACTTTTTCTACATCAACACCTAAAATCAACACTCCAATATGACTATTATTATCATCTAAAACAGGAAAACTTAGCTGAACTTGAAAATGATGTGTTGATGCATCATATGTGACGCTATCAAAATTAAAACCTTTTGACTGTTTAAATGTTTTAATAAACTTATTTTCATCTCCTTGCCAGTAGTCACTGGTTAGCTTACTAATAGCGATGTTTTTTCCTTGGTTATCAGTCAATATTAGCTCAGTAACAATACCTTTGAATTGAGATTGCCATTTTTTAAATACTTTAGATAACGGTAAATTAAGCATAGCTAATCCATCAGGGTGCTTTACTTGTTTACTTTCTTTTATCCATAGCTGGTCTAGTCTTTTAATTTCAGATTCACTTAAGGGAGACTCATTACTTATTTGAACTTGTTCTACTAAACTAGGTAAGTTTAGTAAGATTTTAGCGCTACTGGACAATCTATCAAGTATTTGCTTTTCTTCACTTTTTGATAGTGAAAATGGAGCCTGCGCGCAAGTATTTATATTTTCATCAAACTGCTGCATAAATTTAGGGAAGCGTTTAATAAGTGAATGCGAAGCAAATAATCCCAAAGGTACATACCTAAAAAATTCTCTTTGATATTCATCCTCATTAATGCCTAGTTTAGAAGCTGCTAATTCAAAATCGTCTAAATCAAGTAGAATTCTATCAATCCGCTTATGGTGCATAACATTTACTATTTCTTCTAATGAATTTACTTCTACCTCAGCAATAATATTCTGAGTTTTAAACCAATTAGCCTAGTAACTCCCTCTTACTGCACCATAACGCATTTTATTTTTTGGTTTATTAATGCTCTCTGGATGAGTAAACCAGTACCAGCTTTCTAAAAAGATGGGGGATGATATGCGCCCATAGGCCTTCATTTCAGGCATTAAGTGAGTTGTGAAATAACCATCTAAGCGGTCTAACTTTACTTCTCGACGTGCGCGTAACCATGGCAAGGTTTGTAGCTAAAAAGGGGCTCCCATTTCAAATGAAATACACTCAACTTGGTTGACTGCATTATCAGGTGCACTGGTGGGTAAGTTTGTTCCAAACTGAAGAGGCTCAGTTAAACCTAATAAGAAAGTAAAAAGATATCCGAGCATAATCCATTGCTAAATAATGTACAAATTAAAATAAGTGTAGCCAAACAGATTAAAATTGCATTATTTGCTGTAATTATTAGGTAACAGCTCTAATTTCCCAGCTATGCAGCGCTTACACACTTAATAAACCTTTCTGTTAGCAGTGTTACTGTAGCTTTGTCTGTATAGTGCGGCTTAACATTCTTCATAATATGCTTTGAGCAAACATTTTTAGATTCTTCAAATTGAGAATTGCAGCTAGCAACAGTATTACCTAAAGCTTCCTGATAGGCTTTATCTGCGCACATAGTTAAAGCAAAATCTGTAGCCCCAGCAATTATTTCATTGATATTTACTGAGGATGTTTCGAGTTTAAAATAGATATCGCTATACGTATTAACTTCTGTATTCTTCTTTGACGAAAAATGACTAGCTTTAGCCGTTAAATAATAACCTATAAGTATGATTGATAATATCACTGTAAAAACCGTTTTCATAATTACCCTTAACACAATAATTAGTATTGCATTGTTTATAAAATAGTTCGATTTTTTACATAAGTACGAGGGAGGGAGACTCTCTACATCCATGTCATAGGTAAGATCTTAAGAAATTGAGTTGAAGCTCAATTCATGATCAAATGGTTATTACCACACAAACCACAGAATCAAGAAAAGAGCTTCAAATGAATGCTAACATTTTTATTAATAAGTTAAAAAGTATCCTAAGTGAAAAAAAACTGAACCGACTTGGTAAACAAGTAGCATTTACTAAAAGAGAAAGAAATATTACCGCATTTCATATGGTTGTTAGTCTTGTTGCTGCGCTTGGGGATAAAAAAACGATCTATTTATCCGAAATGTTAAGAGTTTATAATCAGCTAACAGGGCAGTCTATTAAGTATAAGCCTTTTCAAAACCAGTTAGTTAAACCTGAACTAGCTGAACTAATGCGAGAGGTAACAAATAGAGTTTTTAATTGTTGGATAAATGATGCGCTTAAGTACACGAAAAAAGATTTGTTCAAGTTTGAGAATATTTTAATTCAGGACGGTAGCTCTATTATGCTTCATCGTTCTTTAAAAGATGTTTTTCCTGGGCGATTTTCAAATACGTGTCCAGCAGCGATTGAATTGCATGCTACTTTAAATTTAACGCAAGGTTGCTTTGAAAAAGCAGGTATAACACCAGACAGTTATTCTGAACGTGAAGAACTTCGTGAGCGTCTAGCGAACTACACCTATGTTTTAAAATTCCAGGGTAACAAGCTGTCGATATCGGGCTCAGGCTGGCACAGTTCATCAAGGCAAGCACAGATGTAATTAAATGGGATTAGACCATTTATCTTGGCGGTTTCCACAATGCTGTAAAGGGTGGCACTAGCATGGGCACCGTTAGCCGTTTGGCTAAATAACCAATTCTTTCGGCCTATCACAAACGGTTTTACCGCGCGTTCTGCTCTATTATTATCGATGCTAAGTCGGCCATCATCAACATAGCGTATGAGCTTGTGCCATTGATTTGCCAGGTAATTAGCTGCCTCTATCAGTTTGCTGTTCCCCACTAAATTTGGCTGATCCTGCTCAAGCCATATTTTTAGCTTGCTAAGAATAGGCAGGCTAACCTCTTGTCTTGCCGTATATTTGTCATCCACACTTTTATCTTTGATGCGTGACTCAACGCCGTACAGTTTTTGGATAAGGCTCAATACCACATCCGCTTTGCCGGTTTTGTTTTTACCTTGTAGCTTTTTCGCGTCGATAAATTTACGACGAGCATGCGCCCAGCAGCCAATTAAGGTTGCCTCTGTTCTGGCATAGGCTTGATAGCCATCCACGTGCAAGTACCCTTGATATCCATCAAGATAATTGACCACGCAGGCGGCCGCGCGACTATTGTGGAAGTCGTAAAGTACGATATTAGGGATGGGATTATTCGGGTCTGGTGAATCTCGACCCGAGCAATACACCCACATGTAACTGTTTACTTTGTCCGATTTCACCACCTTTAATGGCGTTTCATCGGCAAA
>NZ_AUTL01000162.1:0-9484 GCF_000498015.1 Pseudoalteromonas sp. TAE79 | reverse complement strand
TCGCGGATAAGCTTTTCGCTTTCTTTTCTCCGGTAATATTAGCCGTTTACCGTTTTCACGTAGTTCTTTTAGCTTTTTAGGGATTGTCCCGGGGCTTCGACCTGAGCACCATAAAAACTCGTCTTGTATCAGGTATAATGCGTTTATGAAACTGATGCGTAATGGCTCCACTTTATGGGCTTTAGCCATCTCTGCCATTTCAAGTCTCACGATATTGTATGACGTCAGAATACCCCAGAGCTCTTGATAAATACCTTCCTGTTTCAAGCTCCGTAGCGCTGGCTTATTAGATAATTGATATTGCTTGAGCTCACCATATCCTCGCTCTATTTCCCATCGTTGCCAATAAACATCGAGTAGCGCTTTCAGCGGGTACTTTTCTGGACAGGCGCATGAGGTGATGAACCCTTTTATTTCACCTTTAGGTGTCGGAATTTGAATAAGCCTTGCTTGCCATGTATCACCTAGGTAAGGGGCTGATTTTTTAGCTTGTGGCGAAATAGGCATTGTTATTAAGTGGTCGTAATCGCTAAATGATTCCGTTATTTCATAGCGCATTTTACTTTTGATGGGCGTAAGCCAATGATGATTTTCGCTAACACCTTGCCAGCTCGTGAATAGTTCAGCCGAAAAGAAACCTTTATCAAATAGAGTTAGTGAATGTTCAGGTGCTGAGCCAACAAGCTGTTGAGCATAATGAATTTCACTTTGAGTAATGGGGCCAAACGCTGCATCGGATATTAAATGCGTTCTTGTCGACATCAAGGTTACAGCAAGTACTGAGGGGAAGTTCGTTGTCGATTGAGCATAGCCAAAATGACGGTTACTCGGCGTATCTTGGGTTTTAAATTGTGTACCGTCAACGCTTAGCAGCTTTAAACCACACACGTCATCAAAAGTTTGCGACTGCTCCCACTGCGTTGCTGTATGTTTAAAAAGGTGTTTCATAGGCGCTGCGCCTAGCTTTTCTTTCCCTTTTATAATGCTGCTAGTCGCCAATGGTGGAAGTTCTCCTTTAGCGTCAGGAAAAGCGAGCTCTAGTTTGTCACAGACTTCAGATATTGAGCGGTTTCTTAATAAACCAATCCCTAATACAAGCCAAGCAGCTTGCTCGGCGGGGAAACGTCGTTTACGCACAGAGGCTCTCCCTGTTTGAGTAACGGCTGCTTCAATCCACTCAAGGGGAATATGCTTAGTAAACGAATCAATATCACGATCTTGGCTAAACTCAGTAGTAAGGTGTAATTCTTTAATAAATTCAGACATAAAAATAGGCCACAACTTTTGTTGTAGCCTATTATGAAGTCTCTGAAAGATCGTTCAATTAACTTAAACGATCCGCATTACTCTATTGAGGGCTTTTTCTACTCGCTTAATCTAAGTAAGCTTTTAACATCCAAACCAATTTTTCTTGCTCTGAGATGTAATCGCTCATTAGTGAGGCTGTGCCTTCATCTTCTGCATCGCTAGCTTGGTTTAAAATATCGCGCTGCATGTGGATTAATGTGCTGTAACCAGCTAAAAGGTTTTCTACAGCTGTTACACCATCACTAATACCTTTAGCTTCTTTAATTTTACTTACTTCAAGGTAATCAGAAAATGCATGTAGTGGTGCGCCATCTAACGTTAAAATACGTTCTGCAACTTCATCTACCTTCAAAAGTAGTAAGTTATAAATTTCTTCAAACTTAACATGTAGTTCAAAAAAGTTACGGCCTTTAATATTCCAGTGAAAACCACGCGCATTCATGTACTGAATTTGGTAGCTGCTTAATAGCGTATTGAGTGATTTTACAATGTCATCACTTTTAGCACTGTTTAGACCTATTGCGTTTACCTGTGACATAACTTGCTCCTTGAATAACCGTTGATTTGTGAACTTTTGATAAGTATTACTAATTTTTATAAATTAGTAAAATCGTTTAAATGCATCTAGCTAATAGTTTTAACCTATTAGCTGTTTTTGATACCTGTATTCACTTTAGACTATTAATAGAAATGGGACTGATTAATAAAAATACTACCCCTCAAAAGTAAATAAAACTCAAAAGTATATAAAGCATGATCTAAAACAAACTTTATTCAAGGTAATAACTTAGCTATTTTTTTATTGATGTAGGTCAAAAATCATCCACCCTAACGGCGCATAATAATGTTGTCGAAATAATTAGGAGAGATAACATGCATGCAAAAACAGCGAAACAAAATAAAGCAGAGTTAATCGTGGTAGGAATTGCAGTCATCGCATTTGTGCTTGGGCTAGTAGCGCACTTAGCAGGAGCAAGCTTTGCGAACTCAGATTTTTTTGGTTACATTGCGGCGCCCATTCCGCTGATACTGGCAGTGGTATTTTTAATTAGTTATAAAATAGCAGCCAATGCTGAGGATTAATCTTTCTCGTTTAAGCACTTTAAAATGTAATCGAGTACTTGGCGCGAGTAAATCATACTGGTATGGCTTAAATGAAACACTTTGTGTTCGGCCATACCTTTAAGTTTGGTTTCATCTAGTAATACGGTGCCATCTGACTGGCTACCTTTGACTATTAAAGGCATAAGCCCAATAGGTAAATCGCCTGCGATACTATAAAGCTTAGCTTTAAAAGGCCAATTACCATTTTTAGTAAGCAAAAACTCAACACTATTTTTTAAAAATGATTCAAACCCTTTTTGCTTCATTTTTTGCGCTATATGGCTGCCTTTATGTGGAGTACCCAGTGTAATTACCTTCGTAATATTCTGGCTAGCAGGAGAGTTTGCCTCTAGGTAAGCACGTGCAATAAGCCCTCCCATTGAGTGGCATACAAGCGCTGCAGGTTCGTTAGAAATACACTCATCAATTTGTGCAAATATGGTATCGCGGTGAGGGTCGAGCGTATTGTAGGTAATGTTTAATACCGTCATACCCGACTCTTCAAGTCGTGAACAAAGTGGGCGCATAACAAAGCCAGACATATACAAGCCATGTAAAACAATAACGTGTTTAACTTTCATATGCTCCCTAATACCAATTTTATTAAAAACATGATCATCCTAGCGTATTAAATAATCCGCTACCTGCGTTAAAAATTATTTATATAAAACAGCTATATATCATAATTTTCGCCTTGTTATCGACTTATTTATTTGTCGCTATAATACATAACTAATTTAATGCAATTGGTATAACTACCGTAATTACATTAACTTTAGCGGTTTTATTTCAATATTGGTTTTATCGGTATTTACCCATACTTCACCATCTTGAATGGTAATGGCGAGCTTAATTCCACGATCAACCAAAGCAGCAAGTGCTTGTGTTGCTGCGTAATCAAGGCTAAAAATACTTAGATTTTTAAATTCATACAATTTAGGTTGATGTTTTTGCCACCAAATTGCTTGATTGTTTTCACCATAAGTATACAGCACCACTTTTTTAGATTTATTACAGGCTTTTTTAAGGCGTTTCTCATCTGGTAAGCCAAGTTCAACCCATAGTTCTATTTCTTCACTATAGCTTACATGCCAAAGTTCAGGCTCATCATCAGCACTTAACCCTTTAGTAAATTCTAAACCATCACAGCTATTTAGCGCAAAAGCGAGTAAGCGAATCATCAACCTTTGGTCGGTTTCTGATGGGTGTTGAGCCAAGGTTAAATTAAAATCTTGATAAACGTGGCGGTCCATATCGCTAAGCGATAACTGCACTTTCATAATGGTGGGTTTAAGAGCCATAACAACTAATCTGAAAAAATTTGCGCCAGTATAGCGCAATTCAATGAATTGCCAGTTAAAATAGCGGTTAATTATACGTTAGGAGTTAAAAATGGCTATCCAGTGGTTCCCTGGGCACATGAATAAAGCCCGCAATGAAATTAAAGAAATAATGCCACAAATGGATGTGATCATTGAAGTGCTTGATGCGCGCATTCCCTACAGTAGTGAAAACCCGATGGTGGCAACCTTGCGTGAAGGTAAGCCGGTCATCAAAATTTTGAACAAAGCTGATTTAGCTGATCCTAAAATGACTCAAATCTGGAAAGATTATTTTGAGCAAGAAAACGGTGTTAAAGCGATTTCTTTTGGGCATGATAAAGCAGCTGAAGTACACCGTATTAATGAGCTTTGTAAAAAGCTAGTGCCACATAAAGTGGGTGCAGATAAGCAAATTAAAGCCATGATCATGGGTATTCCTAACGTGGGTAAATCTACGTTAATTAATGTATTGGCTGGGCGTATAGTTGCAAAAACAGGTAATGAGCCTGCTGTTACTAAAGCGCAACAACGCATTAAGCTTGAAGACGGTATTATGCTTTACGATACGCCAGGTATGTTGTGGCCAAAAGTAGAAAACGAAAACTCAGGTTATCGCTTAGGCGCCACCGGTGCCATTCGTGATACAGCACTTGAGTATGAAGAAGTAGCAAGTTACACAGCTGAGTACCTATTGCGTGCATACCCTGAGTTATTAAAAGGGCGTTATAAAATAGATGAATTACCAGAAAGTGATTGGGAATTTGTTGAAATGGCGGGGAAAAAACGCGGCTGTATTCGTGGTGGCAATCAAATAGACACATACAAAATGTCTGAAATACTAATCAACGAATTACGCGACGGTATTATTGGCCGTATTACTATGGAAACCCCGCAAATGCGTGAGGAAGAAGAAGTAATGGTTGCTGGTTTACGCGCTGCAGCAGAAGCTAAAAAGGCAGCTAAAGAAGAAGAGAAAAAACAACGCCGAGCACGCGCACGTAAAAACCGTCGTTAATTGATTTAGTTTAATTTAACCAACTAAATTACAGACATAAAAAAAGCCCGTAAGGGCTTTTTTAGTTTCATATCTACCGTCACCGATATGAGCAATGTAGCAAGTAAAATAGTAGGGCGGTTACTCATCATCAACATCAAGGGGCGTTGCGGTTCATAACAAGTAACCATAGCTGTTTACGTGCGCCACACGTTGTTTCAGGGTCGAGAAACAAATCAATTCATTCCTTAACAAGTGGTATGCAATCCGTCTTGTTGATATTGATTATCAGTTAGATCTAACTGCCTGTCAACACCTAAATGCAAATAATTCTTATTATTGATAAGTTTGTTTTTTATTCATATATAAATCGGCTAGTGAGTACTAAAGTACATGCTTAATTTCATAAAAATTTAGACTCATGCGGCGGTACGTTAAAAATTGGTGAGTCAGACCTACTTGGTGCAAGACTAAGTGTTTATATTCCAAAATAATAAGAGCATTAAACATGACTTATTCAGTAGTAATAATTGAAGACGAAGTAGAGGTAGCACAGCTTTTAGCGCAGTACTTGTTATTACCAAATGGTATTGCAGGCAATCAAACGCCAAAGCAAAGTTTAAGGCAAGCACAGTATCAGATAGTGGGCATTGCAGGTAATTTAAGCACGGCAACAGCTTTGCTGCATGCAATTGAACCTGATTTAATTTTACTCGATATACACCTGCCTGATGGTAATGGCTTAGATTTGTTAACGGATTTACGACGACGAACAATTAAAAGTGAAGTTATGCTGCTCACGGCTGCAAAAGAGGTTGAAACCCTTGAAAAAGCAATGCAGTTAGGCGCATGCGACTTTTTAGTTAAGCCATTAATGTTAAACCGACTAGATCAAGCACTTGCACGTTTTGAATCACGTCAGCAATGTTTTTCTGATGCAAGTGAAGTAACGCAGTCAATGGTTGATACGTTATTTGGCTCAAAGCAGCAAACCAACACGTCTGTTCGTTTACCAAAAGGGGTCGACCAACTTACCCTGCAAAAAATACATGATGCTTTTGTAGAGCACGCAACCACTGCATTTGCTGCTCAGCAAATGGGCGATTTGGTCGGTGTTAGTCGCTCTACAGCACGTCGTTACTTAGAGTATTTGCTTGAATCAGGTAAGTTAACAGCGGATCAAAGTTACGGCAGTATTGGCCGCCCTGAACGTTGCTATAAAATAGCGAAGTAACTTGGTGTATCTGAAACTTAAGTATTAAACGCTATTAATTTCAATGTCTTGCGATTTTTTTGTTATGTTTGATATTTAATAGATTCTGACGATAAAAAAAATATGTTGAATTGATTGCATTTTAAGCGGCTTGTATGGTGATGTTCGCATTAAGTGATGTTATACTCCTGCCGAATAATTTATCGACTTTATTAAGAGTAAAATTAATGGCAGATTTATCGAAGTACAGAAACATTGGTATTTTCGCGCACGTTGATGCGGGTAAAACCACAACTACTGAGCGTATCCTAAAGCTTACAGGTACTATCCACAAAAGCGGTGAGACACATGATGGTGAATCGACTACCGATTTCATGGAGCAAGAAGCTGAGCGCGGTATTACTATCCAGTCTGCGGCAGTAAGCTGTTTCTGGAAAGATCACCGTTTTAACGTTATCGATACTCCTGGACACGTTGACTTCACCGTTGAAGTTTACCGTTCACTTAAAGTATTAGATGGCGGTGTGGGTGTATTCTGTGGTTCTGGTGGTGTTGAGCCACAATCAGAAACTAACTGGCGCTACGCGAATGAGTCAGGTGTTGCACGTATCATCTTCGTAAACAAATTAGACCGTATGGGTGCTGATTTTTACCGTGTAACAGCGCAAGTACAAAAAGTACTTGGTGCTACTCCACTTATCATGACTTTACCAATCGGTATTGAAGACGAATTCATAGGTGTTGTTGATGTTTTAAACAAAAAAGCATATGTTTGGGATGAGACAGGTCTTCCAGAAAACTACACTATTGAAGACGTTCCTGCAGACATGGTAGAGAAAACTGATGAATACCATGAAATGCTTATCGAAACTGCTGTAGAGCAAGACGATGACCTAATGGAAGCGTACATGGAAGGTGAAGTACCTTCTATCGAAGATATCAAGCGTTGTATCCGTAAAGGTACTCGTGACCTTGCTTTCTTCCCTACTTACTGTGGTTCTGCGTTCAAAAACAAAGGTATGCAATTAATTCTTGATGCTGTTGTTGACTACTTACCTGCTCCAACAGAAGTTGATCCTCAACCTCTTATGGATGAAGAAGGTAACGAAAATGGCGAATTCGCAATCGTATCTGCTGACGAACCTTTCAAGGCGCTAGCATTTAAGATAATGGATGACCGTTTTGGTGCATTAACTTTCGTACGTATCTACTCAGGTAAGCTTAATAAGGGTGACACTATCCTTAATGCGTTTACTGGTAAAACTGAGCGTGTTGGCCGTATGGTTGAGATGCAAGCAGATGAGCGTAAAGAGCTTACTTCAGCACAAGCTGGTGACATCATTGCTATCGTAGGCATGAAAAATGTGCAAACTGGTCACACTCTATGTGATCCTAAGCACCCAGTAACACTTGAGCCAATGGTATTCCCAACTCCAGTAATCTCGATTGCTGTACAGCCTAAAGATAAAGGCGGTAATGAGAAAATGGGTGTTGCTATCGGTAAGATGGTTGCAGAAGATCCATCTTTCCAAGTTGAGACTGATGAAGATTCAGGCGAAACTATCCTTAAAGGTATGGGTGAGCTTCACTTAGATATCAAAGTTGATATCCTTAAGCGTACTTACGGTGTAGACCTTATCGTTGGTCAACCACAGGTTGCTTACCGTGAAACTATCACTCGTGAAATCGAAGATAGCTACACGCATAAGAAACAATCTGGTGGTTCTGGTCAGTTCGGTAAAATCGACTACCGCATCAAGCCAGGCGAAGTTGCTTCAGGCTTCACGTTTAAATCATCAGTTGTTGGTGGTAACGTACCTAAAGAATTCTGGCCTGCAGTTGAGAAAGGCTTTAAGTCAATGATGGGCGAAGGTGTTCTAGCTGGCTTCCCAGTATTAGACGTTGAAGTTGAACTTTTTGACGGTGGTTTCCATGCCGTGGATTCATCTGCAATCGCGTTCGAAATCGCTGCTAAAGGTGCTTTCCGCCAATCGATCCCTAAAGCGGGCGCACAACTTCTTGAGCCAATCATGAAAGTTGACGTGTTCACTCCAGAAGATCACGTTGGTGATGTAATCGGTGACCTTAACCGTCGTCGTGGTATGCTAAGCGACCAAGAAGCTGGTTTAACTGGCGTTCGCATTAAAGCTGACGTTCCGTTATCAGAAATGTTCGGTTACATTGGTTCACTACGTACAATGACATCTGGTCGTGGTCAGTTCTCTATGGAGTTCTCACACTACGCACCATGTCCACAAAACGTAGCTGACACAGTAATCGCTGCAGAAAAAGAGAAAAAAGCTGCTAAGTAATTAGCTCCTTAACTCTTTAAAAAAACCCGCACATGTTGCGGGTTTTTTATTACCTATAATTTGGTTTTATTTTTTATAGTTTTTTATAGCTGCTCCTTATTACTGATTAGTCCTATATTTTTAATTAATGAAAAGGTACTAGAGAAATTTATTTATATTGTTACAAAGCAGGGATTTGCTATACACGTCTATGCACAGAGCGTTATATCAATAGTGAGGAAATTACTGTTGTATCATTTAGCTCGTTTTTTCTTTTCACTATTTTTAAGTAGAACTGGAGAATGGTAAGGTTTTTCATTTTTATAACTGGCAACTTGATGATGAAACGCAATCAGCTATTTCTAAAATGTACTGTAATAAGTTAGCTAAAAAAGTAGAAAATATTAGCGGCAAATGTAGCGCATGATTTTTTAATTTAGAGTGAGCGTCTAGCGAACTACACCTATGTTTTAAAATTCCAGGGTAACAAGCTGTCGATATCGGGCTCAGGCTGGCACAGTTCATCAAGGCAAGCACAGATGTAATTAAATGGGATTAGACCATTTATCTTGGCGGTTTCCACAATGCTGTAAAGGGTGGCACTAGCATGGGCACCGTTAGCCGTTTGGCTAAATAACCAATTCTTTCGGCCTATCACAAACGGTTTTACCGCGCGTTCTGCTCTATTATTATCGATGCTAAGTCGGCCATCATCAACATAGCGTATGAGCTTGTGCCATTGATTTGCCAGGTAATTAGCTGCCTCTATCAGTTTGCTGTTCCCCACTAAATTTGGCTGATCCTGCTCAAGCCATATTTTTAGCTTGCTAAGAATAGGCAGGCTAACCTCTTGTCTTGCCGTATATTTGTCATCCACACTTTTATCTTTGATGCGTGACTCAACGCCGTACAGTTTTTGGATAAGGCTCAATACCACATCCGCTTTGCCGGTTTTGTTTTTACCTTGTAGCTTTTTCGCGTCGATAAATTTACGACGAGCATGCGCCCAGCAGCCAATTAAGGTTGCCTCTGTTCTGGCATAGGCTTGATAGCCATCCACGTGCAAGTACCCTTGATATCCATCAAGATAATTGACCACGCAGGCGGCCGCGCGACTATTGTGGAAGTCGTAAAGTACGATATTAGGGATGGGATTATTCGGGTCTGGTGAATCTCGACCCGAGCAATACACCCACATGTAACTGTTTACTTTGTCCGATTTCACCACCTTTAATGGCGTTTCATCGGCAAA
>NZ_AUTL01000161.1:0-11192 GCF_000498015.1 Pseudoalteromonas sp. TAE79 | reverse complement strand
CCGCCGCTACTTGCTTGCAAGCACTCAACGGTAAATCGCTTTAGTAATCGCCCCATTAGGTTTTGCTTAATAACAATAGATTGCACCTTGTCCATGCTCATTGAAAGCTGATGGCGCTCTAACAAGCCAGCAATACGTTTAAACTTTTGACCTTTAAAATAAAGCTCAAAGTTATAAAAACGAATAAGCGACATAGTCACCGATAGCATCACCGCTACCAAAACTAGCAAAACAATTAAGGTGATCATCGCAAAAGTAGCAGCGCTGGCCAGCATACCAAGCTCTTGTTGGTAAAAGCCTTCTACTTTCGCAATAATTTGCTTCTCTAAAAAATCGATAATCAAGTTTATAAAAGGGGCAAAAGCAGCGATTGCTAAAATAGCCATATTCGACATTAAACCAAATTTAGCTATTTCTTTATTGCTAATGCTTAGGCTGTTTTCGATAATGTCTGTTTCGCTTTGTTCAGTATTTTGTATTTCTTGCTGTTGCTGCGCTTTAAAATCAAATATTTGTTTACGCATTTGCTGTGCATAATCTTTAGTGACGCCGGGTAAAACAACTTCTTGCGACACACTGCCAGCTGCATCAAAAATACAATTAACTAAGTTTACGGGGGTAAAATAAAATGGCTCGGCAATATTAACGTTTTGCACACGGCCAAATTTAAGCGTAAGTCGCTCTTTTTTAAATACACCTTTGTTAAGCAATATTTCGTTGTCGCTACTAATACAAAACTTAAAATTTAAATAATATAAAAATGAGTAAATAAGCAACGAAATTAGCGCAATCCCACCTGCAACCTGTGCCCAAAACAACTTATTTTCTACTTGAGTAACAAACACGACAAGCATAGGCAGTAAGTTTAAAAGGCCATCTTTTACAAAGCGCACACTAAAGTGCACAACAAAGTATAAAAGTGCCCAGGGCGATACTTTCTGCCAGTAAATAGGGCTCGCTTTATCTTCGATAGTTGTATTACTCATCGACTAAAGCTGCCTGAGTAGTTGCGTCGTCTTGGCGGTAGTTTTGTACAAATTGGCGCATATTTTTACAATCATCATGGGTTAGCCCACTAATTTGTAAATCGGCACTTACACCGCCAGCGCTAAATAATTTAATACTCGCAAGGCTAAGTTTTCGCTCTATTGGCCCTTGGTGTATTTCCATATGCTGTACACGCGCTAAAGGTAATACCGTCACTTGTTGCCAAATAACGCCTTTTTTAAAAGCAATGTCATGATTTCGCACTGCAAAACCTCGTAACCTCACACTTATTATGTTGTACGCCATAGATACGGCCACCAAAATTGGCATACCAATTAGCAAATACGTTTGTGCATTATTAGCAAAGGCTTCATTAAAATAACAAACAGCAATAAGCGCTCCAATTAGCGGTATATAAAACAGAAGCGAGCTAAGCTGTGTATGTAATAAGGCTCTATCAGCCAATGGCTTAAAGCTAATATCACTATGCTTTGGTAAATCCATTATTTGTTGATTGTTAAACACTATTTGTCCCTATTCCTGCTTTTGATTACTTACCAGCTAATGGTGGTTATTAAGGTGTGGCTTTGTTTTGGTTCAAGCGTTACTTTATCTGTCAATACGTTAGCAGCCTCTAAGCAGAGCATCGTTTTATACTCATCGTCAGCAAAATTAGATAAGCGCTTTGATTTTTCTATCCATGGGTTCCACAGTACACACGAACTTGAGTTTTCGCGGCTCACATTAATAACACCTTCTGGCGTATTAATAGTTTGCATTGTATTTGCTTGTGTATAAACCATGTCGGTTTCGCGATTAAAGCTTACAACATCATTTTGTACAAATGGCCCTTCACTAAACTCAATATATTGCGCACCTTGCAAACCATCTACATGGGTATTTGTAATGTCTGATGTAGGAAAATAGGTATGCAGCGCTTGAGTAAAGCTAAATGGCACACTCCCTAAGTTAGTAGTAGTTAAGCGAACCTGTAATTTATCGCTTAATACAAACTCAACTTTTAATGCTGACTGATGTGGCCAATACGTTGTATTAACTAGCTTCATAGGTAACTTTAAACTAACTGTAATTTGCTCATCAGATTCGTGTACTTCATCGGCTTGCCATACGCTTGTGCGCGCAAAACCGTGGGCAGGCCACCCATCATTAGCGTGTGTACCAAACCACGGCCAACAAATAGGAATACCGCCTCGAATACTCGCTCCTTCTTGATAGGTTTCCTCTTGTGAAACCCAAATAAGTGGCTTGTTATTTTTAGGGATAAACTCGGTAATTTGCCCACCTTGCAAAAATATTTTTGCGTCGCACTTTTCACTAGCTACTTTAATAAACTCAAGTCCGGATTCGCTTTGCTCAATGCTAACTGATGGCGATAATTTCATACCTTCCCCTATAATACTGATACTAAAGATTTTTAATGTTTACATCTAAACAATAATGCATGCTTAAAGTATACGCTATTGATATTAAATATTGATTGCTGAATTTGTTCATTGCCGATTAATACATATACAGTAAACTCACAAACAATTACTTTGTACTAACAGCTGTAAATGAATAATACTAAAGTCTATACAATAAGACTTGCCAATTATTCACAACATACGTACTGTGCGCAACTTAATGCACACAAGGTGCTAAGAAAATTTACCAATATTTAAACAATATAATTTCACATTAGTTACTGCTCTAACTATTAAAAACCAATAAAAGCGGGCTAAAGTACAATATATTATTTGAATTCAATTTATTTGATGTGTAACATTTCGCGATTACGGCAAACTACCGCCCCATCGACGAGATAAGCAAATGCAAAAATATGACGAGTTATTGGTTTCTTTACGTAAAGTTATCCGCGCGATTGACTTACATTCTAAGCAGCTAAATAAAACTTCGGGTTTAACTGGCCCACAATTGCTTATAATGCAAGAAGTTAAAAAAACCGATGGAATAACGGCGAGCCGTATTGCTCAAAATGTAAATTTAAGCCCAGCAACGGTTACCAATATTCTCGACAGAATAGAAAGCAGAAACTTAGTAACACGCGTACGCAGTCAAATGGATAAACGCAGAGTGAGCTTATACCTCACCGATAAAGGAAAAGAGTTACTTGATAAAGCACCTCAGCCATTGCAAGAACACTTTATTGAAAAGTTTTCTGCGCTTGCTGAGTGGGAACAGAGCCTTTTACTCTCATCAATGCAGCGTGTAGCCGCGATGATGGATGCAGATAAATTAGATGCATCGCCCCTTCTAGAAGTTGGTGCACTTACTCAAGCTCCTAAAGAATAAACAATAAAAAAAACACATAGTTTTGTACTTACTCTAAACGTAAGGCGTTTTCTGACGTCTTGAATTTTTTATTTTTTAATCACAAGCAGAGCGGCTATTATGACTAAACTCTCAAAATTAACACTAGCACTAGTCCTAGGTGGTGTTACAAGCACTTCTTATGCGTCTGATGATCTAGACACACTACAAAGCCAACTTAAACAGCTAAAGCAACAAATGCAACTGCTTGAAAATAAGTTAGCTGATGAAAAAACAAAACAACAGCAAATTAATAAGCAGCACGAACAACAAGTTGCAAACATCAGTAAAAAATCTGATCAAAAAGTAGTTGAAGTTGCCGCAGCTGAACCTGAGAAAAAAGATGAAGGCATTAAAGTTGGTGGAGCAATACGCTTTAATTACAGCACCAACACATACGATGAAGATACCCAAGATCGCGGTGGCGATTTTGATTTTGATATTTTCCGTATAAATGTATCTGGTGAAATTAACGATATTTCACTGAACGGTGAAGTACGTTTTTACGATTATATGACCGTTGTTAAATATGCTTACTTAGGTTACGAGTTTGCAGATGGCTGGGAAGGACAAGCAGGTATTGCACCCGTGCCTTTTGGTAATGGCCCATATAACTCACACAACTACTTTTTTAGTACTAACTACTATGTTGGCCTAGAAGATGACTTTGATTTAGGTGTAGTAGTAAAACGTAAACTTAAAGATAACTGGAAGCTAGACCTAGGCTTTTTCAAAAATGATGAGCTAGGTGGAGTAGACGGTGGTTCCGATAAAAGCAAGCGTTACTCTTACGATATAGTTGGAAGTGGTACTTATGATTCTGAAGCTGGGATTACTGAAGGTAACAATATTGGTGAATACAATACGTTTGCCGGGCGTGCGACGTATCAAATTGAGCACAGCAAAAATATAACTACCGATGTGGGTGTATCATTATTAAGTGGTGGCTTACATGACGGTAACGACCGTGCAGGTAACTACGGTGCATGGGCATTTCATGTTGATAGCACAATTAACAACTGGAATATCCAATTTCAACACGGTGAATACGACTACGACCTAGATGACAGTAGCGACCGTTTTGTTGTTGGTGCGTATGCTTATTACGATACCGTATCTAGCGAAGCAACTATGACTAACTTTAACGTTGCTTATAATTACTCGCTTGATTGGGGCCCAGTTACCGACATTCAATTTTACAACGATTACGGCATTATTTATGACAAGTCTGACGACAGCGCAGATACATGGATGAACGTAACGGGTATGAGTGTTGCTGCAGGTGGTTTCTTTAGTTACTTCGACTTTATTCAAGCACGTAACCAGCCATTTATTGGCGGAACAATTATTGGTGATGGCGATACAGAACGTCGCTTCAACATAAATATTGGTTACTACTTCTAAACTGTTAACCGCATTTATTTTTAAAAGGGCAAACTTAGTTTGCCCTTTTTTATTGATTTTAAGCTTCGAATTAATAGTGATTTAGCCTACAATTACAGATACCTGAGCACGCCTAAAAAGAGCCTAAGTGAATATAAAAGCAGTGTTTATTTGTTATAAAAACTTATGGTTTAAAGCGCTTGGCTTAATACTTGTAGCCTTGGGTATTATTGGCATTGTGTTACCGGTCATGCCTACCACTATATTTTTTATTTTAGCGCTCACCTGCTTTACTCGCTCATCACCCGCGCTTGAACAATGGCTGTTAAACCACCCTCGTTACGGTGTAACTCTGCAGCAGTGGCAAGCTCATAAAGTAGTGCCTGTTAAAGCCAAATGCTACGCCGCCATTGGCATGTTAATTGGATTTATATTTTTACTGTATTCAGCCGCCCCTATTTGGGTTATTTATCTCGTTGCAGTAATAGAAGTATCGGTAATGATTTACCTCATATTAAGACCTTCCAGCCCTCCTAAGCATTAAATATTCATTTTTTACCTGCATACACCTTTGTTTTAAAGTTTTTATGTAAAGATAAGTAAGTAAATTTGTAATAGCTAATGCAAATCATTATCATGTTGTAAATTTAATTTATTTACTGTTTTTATGTCGTTTATTAATAAGCGGGCTTTGTATAGTACAAGCCGTGCTCTACATATTTATATTTCTACAGCTTTGTTTTTTTTGCTTATTTTATTTTGCGTTAGCGGCATTGTGCTCAACCATATTGATTGGCTTAAAAACGATAAAAATAACGGCCAAGTAACGGCGGTAATTCCAGCTGAGCTAGTTACTAAAGCAAATGAACAGCTAAATACGCTGCCAACGCTTTACCCAGAAATAGAAGCTTACTTAGCCGAGCAATATGCACTTACAAAAGTAAAAAGCATTGAGTGGGAAAAAGAAGACGCGCTTGTCATGCTCGACTACCCACTGCCTGCAGGGTTTGCCTACGCAGAGCTTGATTTTATAACTGGCGAGTTAAACCTTGATTACCAAACAGGTGGCTTTTTAAGCCTCATTGGCGACTTACATAAAGGTCGCTACACCGGCAAGGTATGGAGCTGGGTAATTGATGTATCGGCCGTATTAATGATTTTATTTGCCATTACCGGCATGATTATTTTATTTCAAAATAGAAAAAAACGCTTAGCAGGAATATGGATAACCGTACTAGGAGTCGCAACTCCACTGGTTATTTATTTATGTTGGGTTCCACAAATAAAAGGAGTGTCTTAATGGTTAAATTTAAATTATTTATAAGCGCCGCATTACTGCTCGTAGCTGCGTTTTTTCAAACAACGGCGCATGCAAAAACACCACAGCTAGAGGTTGAATTAACGCTTCCTGACTTAGAAGTACAACCGTATCACCGCCCATACGTTGCAGTTTGGCTTGAAACACCAGAGCGCAAACACGTTACAACGCTTGCACTTTGGGTGCAAAAAGCAGAATGGTTTAAAGACTTACGCCAATGGTGGCGTAAAGCCGGTAAAAGCGATGCCAACTTTGACGGCATTAGCGGCGCAACAAAACGCGCAGGTACTTACACCATAAATTGGCAAGGTAATGATTTAGACGGTAACCCAGTAAAACCAGGTAAATACTTACTAAATATTGAAGTTGTACGCGAAGAAGGCGGCAGAGACTACACCCGCGTTGAGCTTGATTTAACTAAATCAGGCAAGCTGACAATTGATGGTAAAAACGAGTTTTCTAAAAGCTTCGTCACTGTAAGCACTAAGTAGCTGCTACTTAATCATTTGAATTTAAGGAAATACAATGAAAATTAATTTATTAAAAACGGCATTAATCGGCGCATTGAGCTTATCTGCTTTAGTGTCAACTTCAGCAAGTGCACACGGACGTTGGTTACTACCTTCGCATACATCTTTATCAGGCGATAAAGCGCATTACGTAATGATTGACGCAAGTATTTCAAACGAAATGTTTGCACCAGACAAAGCCTTTAAACCTAAAGAAAAAGGCGCCGAGTACGACGACACATTATTAATGGCACTTGCGCCTAATGGTGAGCCAGTATCTGAAACCATTCGTGCTTATTACTTAAAGCGTAAAAGCTCAGCTGCAGTAAGCTTAACAGAGCAAGGCACTTACCATATTGCAATGACCCAAAAGCCAATGTACATGACCTTCTATAAAAACGAAGAAGGTAAGCGCAAGCGCGTATTTGGTAAAAAAACAGACGCCGAGTTACCTAGCAATGCAAAAGATGTAACTACAACGAAGGTTGTTTCAACAGTAGATACATTTGTAAGCCGAAATGGCACCTCAAAGCCTGCACAGTTAGGTTTAGGCTTAGAGCTTAGCGGTCCAACGCATCCAAACGATTTATTTGTAGGTGAGCAAGCACGTTTTCAATTACTACAAGATGGTAAATCTGCTGGTGAAGGCATTGAAGTAAGTATTTTAAAAGGTGACACTCGTTACCGTAACGAGCGTGGCGAAGTAAAAGTAACTACCGATAAAAATGGTATGTTCACAATTACGTGGAAAGAGCCAGGCCTATACCTAATCGAAACCTCTAACAAGGTTACCGTAAATGAAGAAGGCGTAGACGCTGGCCGTTATGCTTTATTCACAACACTTGAAGTTGCGCCTGAATAATTTTATTCACGTAGGTTAGCACCTTATAAAGGCTGAGCACTTGCTTGGCCTTTATACTTTTTAATAACTTTTATCCACGCTCCCCTTGAATTCGCAACCATTCGACACAAGATTGCAACTGAAACGATCCAAACGTCTCTATCGTTCGTAAACACTGACCTTATGTGTTAACAACTTAGAATATCTTAGATAGTTTTTATCTTTGCACTAGGGTAGCCGCTTCTATATGATGCGCTCCTTCTAAAAATCAATAGTCAGCAGCCCTTAAGGGAATCAACATCATGTTAAAGCAATTATCAGCCAAAAAAGTAGCACTTAGTCTGGCCGTTACCTCTGCGCTTAGCGCGTCTTATTCACCAGCGTTTGCTGCTGAGCAAGACACACAAGCTCAAGAAAGTATTGAAGTCATTTCGGTTACTGGTACACGTAGAAGTTTACGTAGTATTGCCGAAAGTACCGTACCTGTAGATATTATTACCAGCGGTGATATGCAAAGTACGGGTCAGCTAGAAATAAGCCAAATACTAGCAAACCAAGTACCTAGCTTTAACTACCCAAGTGCCACTATGGGTGATGGTACTGACCATGCAAAACCAGCTGTTTTACGTGGTTTAGCACCCGATCACACCCTAGTGCTAATTAATGGCAAACGCCGCCATGCAGGCGCGTTATTAAACTTAGCGGGTGTTGTTGGCCGTGGCTCTACTGCTGTTGATTTAAACATGATTCCAACTTCAGCTATTAAACGTGTTGAAGTACTGCGTGACGGTGCTGCAGCGCAGTACGGCTCAGACGCCATTGCAGGCGTAATTAACATTGTACTTAAAGATGCCTCAGAAGGCGGTAGCGTAAGCGTAACTTACGGTAAATACGATACACAAATGGCTGGCGTATCTCAGCTAGAAAGCACCTATGCAGATGCTAACGGCGACTTAGCGTTTAATACCGGTGGCGACAGAGAAGTAAACGACGGTGCAACACGCACTGTTAGTGCAAACTCTGGTTTTGCGTTATCTGATAACGGCTTTGTAAACGTATCAATTGAATACCGCGATAACGACTCAACGCAGCGCTCAGGCTTTGACCCACGCGAACAATACAGCCGTCTTGATGATGGCAGCCTAGACCCACGCGAATTTACTATCGATCGTTACAATCACCGTTTTGGTAAAGCTGACCTTGAAGATTACGCGTTGTTTTACAACATGGGTTACGATTTAGATAACGGCTTAAACCTTTATTCATTTGGTAGCTACTCAAAGCGTGAAGGTAATTCAGGTGGTTTTTACCGCCGAGCAAAAGACAGCCGTAACGTTTTAGAAGTGTACCCAAATGGCTTTTTGCCGCAAATTGAAACCGATGTACAAGACTACTCATTTGCACTGGGCTTAAAAGGCGAAACTAACGACTGGACATGGGATGTAAGTACCAACTACGGCCGCAACGACTTTGGTTTTGGTGTTGTAAATAGTATTAACACATCACTAGGTGCCGACAGCCCAACTGAATTTGATAACGGTGCACTGGTTTACGATCAGTTTTTAGTAAACGCAACGGCCAACACCACACTCGATTTAGGCTTACCTGATGACGTATTTTTTACCGTAGGTACTGAATACCGCCACGAAAGCTACAAAATAGAGCAAGGTGAAGAAGCATCTTACATCACCGCACTTGACAGCGACGGCAACCCAATTGCAGCCGGTGGCGCGCAAGTACTTGCTGGTTTTGGACCAGAAAGTGCGACTGACGAAAGCCGTCATAACATCGCTTTATTTGTTGAGTTTGATACCTACTTAACAGAAAAATGGAACGTCGTTTTAGCGGGTCGTTATGAAGATTACAGCGACTTTGGTGACACATTTACTTCTAAGCTTGCTTCGCGTTACAGCATTACTGAAAACCTATCACTGCGCGGTGCAATTAGCACAGGTTTCCGTGCGCCATCTTTAGCGCAAAGCTCGTACCGCCAAATCTCTACTGTACTTGAGAACAACCAACCATTTGAAGTTGGTTTATTCCCAACCGATTCAGCCGCAGCGCAAGCACTCGGTGCTCAGCCGTTAGATGCTGAAGAGTCAGTAAACGTTACTGCGGGCTTTATGTACACGCAAGGCAGCTTTAGCTTAACCGTTGATGCGTACCGTATTGATATTGATGACCGTATTGTATTGTCTGAAAACTTAGAGGGCGATGCAGTTGTTGAAATACTACAAAATGCCGGTGAGCTAAACACCGAAAGCGTACGTTACTTTACCAACGCTATCGATTCACGCACGCAAGGTGTAGATATAGTTGCCACTTATAACCTAGATTTAGACAACTTAGGTGATTTACGCCTAAACGTAGCCGCTAACTTTAACGACACCGAAGTAACACACGTAAACGACAACCCAAGCGAACTTAACTCACTAGGTGACGACTACGTAGTGTTTGCACGTCGTGAAGTAGGTCGCTTTGAAGAAGGCACGCCAGATAGCAAATGGAATCTATCAGCAGTGTGGAACTTTAACGAATGGCAAACAACGCTTCGTGCCACACGTTATGGTGAAGTCGCTGATATATCAACCACAGCTGATCGCGATGAATACCTAGACCCTAAGTGGATCACCGACCTAGAAGTGGCATACCGTCCAGACGAATATTGGAAATTTGCCGTTGGTGCAAACAACTTATTCGATCAATACCCACAAGCAACTGTGGATAACATTGGTTACTCTGACTTTGGCCAAATATTCCCGTACACCCCGTATGCACCTTACGGATTAGACGGACGCTTTTTATACGGTAATATTACTTACAGCTTTTAATTAGTTACCTAATAAAAGCTGAGCAATTATAAAAGGATGCATCGCGCATCCTTTTATTAATAATTAGTTATTTTAACCACTTATTAGTATTTCAACTTTCATAAAAAACAACCACCCTATATAAAACAACAGCTTACATTTCGGCCTCATTTTTGCTCTATATTGTTTATATAAATACAAAGTGAGCGTCTAGCGAACTACACCTATGTTTTAAAATTCCAGGGTAACAAGCTGTCGATATCGGGCTCAGGCTGGCACAGTTCATCAAGGCAAGCACAGATGTAATTAAATGGGATTAGACCATTTATCTTGGCGGTTTCCACAATGCTGTAAAGGGTGGCACTAGCATGGGCACCGTTAGCCGTTTGGCTAAATAACCAATTCTTTCGGCCTATCACAAACGGTTTTACCGCGCGTTCTGCTCTATTATTATCGATGCTAAGTCGGCCATCATCAACATAGCGTATGAGCTTGTGCCATTGATTTGCCAGGTAATTAGCTGCCTCTATCAGTTTGCTGTTCCCCACTAAATTTGGCTGATCCTGCTCAAGCCATATTTTTAGCTTGCTAAGAATAGGCAGGCTAACCTCTTGTCTTGCCGTATATTTGTCATCCACACTTTTATCTTTGATGCGTGACTCAACGCCGTACAGTTTTTGGATAAGGCTCAATACCACATCCGCTTTGCCGGTTTTGTTTTTACCTTGTAGCTTTTTCGCGTCGATAAATTTACGACGAGCATGCGCCCAGCAGCCAATTAAGGTTGCCTCTGTTCTGGCATAGGCTTGATAGCCATCCACGTGCAAGTACCCTTGATATCCATCAAGATAATTGACCACGCAGGCGGCCGCGCGACTATTGTGGAAGTCGTAAAGTACGATATTAGGGATGGGATTATTCGGGTCTGGTGAATCTCGACCCGAGCAATACACCCACATGTAACTGTTTACTTTGTCCGATTTCACCACCTTTAATGGCGTTTCATCGGCAAA
>NZ_AUTL01000160.1:0-5774 GCF_000498015.1 Pseudoalteromonas sp. TAE79 | reverse complement strand
ACCGTTAAATGCTCTAGCTTAAAGCTTGGGCTGCCGTCTTCTTTTAACGGCCATTCAATCCCTTCAGGGCGAAGCGCATAGCAAGCGCGTACTAAATCAATAATATCCCAGCGACTATTGTTATTTTTATATTCGCGCTCGTACGGGTCGTAAAAGTTACGGTAAAAGCTATAACGGCTTACTTCGTCATCAAACCGAATACTGTTATAACCGGCAACACAGGTGTTTGGCACGCTAAATTCGGCATGAATTTTTGCTATAAACTCAGCCTCAACCAAGCCTTTTTTCATCGCCACTTGTGGCGTAATACCCGTAATTAAACACGCCTCAGGGTGAGGCAAGTAATCCGCTTGCGGCTTACAATATTCAATAAGCGGCTCGCCAATTATATTTAAATCAAGATCGGTACGAATACCCGCAAACTGGCTCGGCTTATCCTTTTGAGGGCTCGCCCCCCACGTCTCGTAGTCGTGCCAATAGATTGTTGCTTGATTTTGCTCTTGATATGCCATGCTGAAAACCCTGAGTAGTTAACTTAAAAGCGCCTAAACACGCGCCAAGTTACTAAAATAATGAATTATTTAGATTATGGCATATGGGCGAGGGAGTTTATAGGTTTGGGTGAGAAATGATGTGTTTGAAAATACAGTTTATTAATATAAAGAAAAATGGATTAATAAATCTGAAATTATTTTCTTTAAATTCACTGCGGTTAATAAGAACTTTTAGATTGCTTTATAAACAATTGTTATTAAATTTTTTAACTGTTAAGTTATTTAAATCGGTTGAATGGAAGTTAATTTTTATCATATTAAGGAAGAATAAAGCATGCATGAAATCATATGCCCACACTGCAAAAAAGCATTCAAAATTGATGAAGCAGGATATGCTGATATTTTGAAACAAGTTCGCGATGATGATTTTGAGCAGCAGTTACACAATAGGCTTGAATTAGCCGAAAAGGAAAAGTTGAATGCAGTTCAACTTGCTAAAAGTGAAATTAGCAATGAAATGCAAAAAGCAGCCACAGCTAAAGATTCTGAGATACAAGAGTTAAAATCTTTATTAGAAACTGGAGAAGTTTCAAAAAAACTAGCCGTAACTGAAGCCTTAAGTAGTGTTCAAAAGGAAAGGGATGCACTAGCTAATGAACTTGAACAGGCTAAACGAGATAAACAAACAAGTTCTGAACTTGCCTCGGCGAAACTTACGAATGAAATACAGGTAACAACGGCTACAAAAGATAAAGAAATTCAGGAATTAAAAACCAGATTAGATAATATTCAACTAGAGCAAAAAGTGGCTATTAGTGGCGCAGTAAATTTAGTTGAAAAAGAACGGGACGAATTAAAAAGTAGTTTGAAGCACGCCGAACTTGAAAAGCAAATCGCTGAAAAATCTCTCAAAGATAAATATGAAACACAGATAAAAGATCGTGATGATGCTATTGAGCGTCTCCGTGATATGAAAGCCCGAATGTCTACCAAAATGGTAGGTGAAACGCTTGAGCAACACTGTGATACTGAATTTAATCGTATAAGATCAACCGCCTTTCCAAGAGCTTATTTTGAAAAAGATAATGATGCTCGTGGAGGAAGCAAAGGTGATTATATTTTTCGTGATACGGATGAAGTCGGTACTGAAATAGTATCAATCATGTTTGAAATGAAAAACGAAATGGATACTACGGTAACTAAAAAAAGGAACGAGGATTTTCTCAAAGAGTTAGATAAAGACAGGACAGAGAAAGGCTGTGAGTATGCCGTTTTAGTTTCTCTTCTTGAACCAGAGAGTGAGCTTTATAACTCAGGAATTGTAGATGTTTTTCACCGTTATCCAAAAATGTATATAGTCCGTCCACAATTTTTCCTTCCAATCATTACGTTACTACGTAATGCATCTATGAAATCACTTGAATACAAAACTGAACTTGCCCTAGTTAAAGCACAGAGTGTAGATATAACAAATTTTGAAAACGATCTAGATTCATTCAAAACAGCTTTCGCTAAAAACTATGATTTAGCATCCAGAAAATTTCAAACAGCAATTGATGAAATTGATAAATCTATTGACCACCTGCAAAAAACCAAAGATGCGTTAATGAGTACAGACAGAAACCTTCGTCTTGCCAATGATAAATCACAGGACGTCACAATTAAAAAGCTAACACGTCGTAATCCAACGATGGCTGCTAAGTTTGATGAATTGAGTGATGCCAGTTCTTCTGATGACAAGTAATAATTTGGTTAAAGCATAAATATATAAAATTTAATTAATAGAATGGAAGCGAAGTAATATGCACGATTATCATGATCCAGTTAGGCATTTGAAATATCTTAGGCAGTCGTTATCTCAAGATAATGAAGCAATTGGTTTTTTTATTTCAGCTGGCTGTCCTTTATCCGTAAATATGCCTAATGACCAATGGCCGTTAATTCCTGATGTTAAAAACCTTACTATTCATATCAATGAGCAATTTAAAGCTAATACTCAATATCAATTGCTACTAAAGGTACTCCAAGAAGCTGGAAAAAATGTAGAAAATATAGAAGACATTCTTAGCTTTTTAAGGAGTCTATTATTGGTATCGAAAGGAGGGGTTGTAAGGGGATTAACTGAGAGTGAATTGTTAGATCTTGAGAATAAAATTTGTTCAGTAATTGTAGCAAAGCTTGATGTGACCCTACCAGATCAAGAAACACCTTACCATCGCTTGTGTAAATGGATGGGATCTATAGATAGGAAAGTAGCTGTTGAAATATTTACCACAAATTACGATTTACTGATAGAGCAAGCATTAGAGGATTCAGAGGTTCCTTATTTTGATGGTTTTGTTGGATCTCGAAGATCTTTTTTTGATTTAAGAGCTGTCGAGGATTCTTTAATCCCTATACATTGGTCAAGGCTTTGGAAAATACATGGATCAATTAATTGGTATCAAGAAACTGAAAAAGATAAAGAAGGTAAAGATGTTAAAAAAGTCTACCGCTCTTCAGAAATTAAAGAAGGTGCATCACACTTAATATATCCATCACACCTTAAATACGAAGAAAGTAGGAAGATGCCTTATCTTGCTTTAATAGACCAATTAAATAGGTTTATAAGAAAAAAATCATCACTTTTAATTTTATCAGGCTATTCATTCAATGATGGGCATTTGAACGACACTATCGTCAATGCACTAAAATCAAATCCAACAGGAATGGTGCTTAGTCTTATGTTTTCAACATACGAATTGAGGGATGGGAATAACGAATTAGAACTTGATAGTAATGGAGAAGCAATTGAACGCTATCCAGAAGCTTATAGGTTAGCAAATAGTAGACACAACCTTAATGTTTGGACGTATGATAAAGCAATAATCGGGACAAATGCTGGTTCTTGGAGCGCACCAAAATATGATGAAGACGACTACGATATCAGAAGCTTTATTGATAGTAGTAAAGCTGATAATGATGGAAACGTTAATACATTAATTAAGCTTGGTGACTTTTCTGTGTTTACCAATTTTCTAAAAAAGATAATCGGTTCACAAAAGGATGGACAGGATGTCTAATAAAGAAACATATCTTGGTGATGTACAAGATGTCAGCGGTACATCAGTCAGTATTTCCCTATCAGCAGAGTCACTAACTGGGTTTGTATACATCGATGGGCAGGGGTACAGAGTTGGTCAAATCGGTAGCTTTGTTAGGATACCAGTTGGCTATATTAATTTGTTTGGAATTATTAGTCAGGTTGGAGCAAGTGCGGTACCTAAAAACCAAATTGAAAACGAGGTTGTCGGTAATAGATGGATGACAATTCAGCTAATAGGAGAAGGTCCTAAAAATGGATTGTTTCAACGAGGCTTATCTCAATACCCTACTATAGGAGATGAAGTCCACCTAGTATCAGAAAAAGAACTTAAAAATATTTATGGGCAACCTGATAAACCTTACTTTGTAAAACTTGGACATGTCTCCAATGCAGACTCTATACCCGCATTAGTTGATGTAAATAAATTGGTTACTCGGCACTCTGCTGTTGTAGGTACAACAGGCTCAGGTAAGTCTACGACAGTGGCAAGCATTATGAACGCATTGTCAGATGTTGAAAGATATCCATCTTCGCGAGTGATCATGCTCGACCTTCATGGTGAATACGGGCAAGCATTACAAGACAGAGCTTACATTTATAAAATTGATGGTAATTATAAATCAAAATTGAAAGAAAAAAAATTATACATTCCCTTTTGGGCGTTAAATTTTGACGAATTGTGCGAAATAAGTTTTGGGGAATTTAAAGACGAAAAAGTCAAAAATGTTGTTATGGAACGAGTTCTAAAACTTAAATTAGATTCGCTGAAATTATCGCCTAGAAAAGGGGCATCAGCTGATACTCTCAGTGTAGATTCTCCAATCCCATTTAGTATTCATCAGTTATGGTATGACTTATATGTTGAGACGTTTGGAACATATTATAAAGTAGCAGGTATGCAACCAATCGATAACCTTGCTTATGAGAAAGATGCAAATGGTATTGATTTAATTGGTGATGCTTCTAAAGGAATCGCTCCTGTTTTTAAACATGTGGAAACTGGAGCTGGTGAGGCTAAGATTAATTATTTACCAGGATCGCATCAAATAGGAAAACAGCTTTTATTGTTAGGGACAAAACTTAGAATTCCAAGATATGATTTCATTTTTAAGCCTGATAATTGGTTGCCAGATAAAGATGGTAAAGTTGTAGATGATTTAAATTTATTACTTAAAAATTGGATAGGTAGTGATAGGCCTGTGACCATTTTAGATCTCTCAGGTATTCCAGCTGATATTTTACAAACAACAATAGGTGCGTTACTTCGATTGCTTTATGAGGCACTATTTTGGGCTAGAAACCTATCTCAAGGAAGCCGTCATCGACCTTTATTAATTGTTATGGAAGAAGCGCATATATATTTAAACAATGACTCTAAAGGGATGTGAGCGTCTAGCGAACTACACCTATGTTTTAAAATTCCAGGGTAACAAGCTGTCGATATCGGGCTCAGGCTGGCACAGTTCATCAAGGCAAGCACAGATGTAATTAAATGGGATTAGACCATTTATCTTGGCGGTTTCCACAATGCTGTAAAGGGTGGCACTAGCATGGGCACCGTTAGCCGTTTGGCTAAATAACCAATTCTTTCGGCCTATCACAAACGGTTTTACCGCGCGTTCTGCTCTATTATTATCGATGCTAAGTCGGCCATCATCAACATAGCGTATGAGCTTGTGCCATTGATTTGCCAGGTAATTAGCTGCCTCTATCAGTTTGCTGTTCCCCACTAAATTTGGCTGATCCTGCTCAAGCCATATTTTTAGCTTGCTAAGAATAGGCAGGCTAACCTCTTGTCTTGCCGTATATTTGTCATCCACACTTTTATCTTTGATGCGTGACTCAACGCCGTACAGTTTTTGGATAAGGCTCAATACCACATCCGCTTTGCCGGTTTTGTTTTTACCTTGTAGCTTTTTCGCGTCGATAAATTTACGACGAGCATGCGCCCAGCAGCCAATTAAGGTTGCCTCTGTTCTGGCATAGGCTTGATAGCCATCCACGTGCAAGTACCCTTGATATCCATCAAGATAATTGACCACGCAGGCGGCCGCGCGACTATTGTGGAAGTCGTAAAGTACGATATTAGGGATGGGATTATTCGGGTCTGGTGAATCTCGACCCGAGCAATACACCCACATGTAACTGTTTACTTTGTCCGATTTCACCACCTTTAATGGCGTTTCATCGGCAAA
>NZ_AUTL01000159.1:0-12730 GCF_000498015.1 Pseudoalteromonas sp. TAE79 | reverse complement strand
CTATCTACAGACGGTTTAATTTATGGTCCAAAAAAGGGATTTTGAATGAACTGTTTCGCGCATTATCTCGTGATGCGGACATGGATTGGGTCTTCATTGATGGCAGTATTGTCAGGGCTCATCAACATAGTTGCGGTGCAAGAACTGCTGACAATGAATCAATTGGAAAGAGCCGAGGTGGAAATTCTACGAAAATTCATCTTGCAGTCGATAGCGGAGGGTTGCCTGTTTATTATGAATTATCCTGTGGAAATACGCATGATATCGTCCATGCAGAGTCACTCGTAGCTAATTGCCCAACAAGTAATATGGTTGTCGCAGATAAAGGCTACGACAGTGAAAAACTGAGAGCGTTTGTTCGTGATAATAACGCTACACCCGTTATTCCACGTAAGGGCAACAGTTTAGTAGGCAATGAAGATATTGACTGGTGCATGTACAAATATCGGCACTTGGTTGAGAATGCATTTGGCCGTATTAAGCAATATAGAGGGATAGCCACGCGGTATGAAAAGCTTGAACGAAATTATCATTCAATGCTCGCTTTAGCATTTACTATGATGTGGCTACCAATGTGGGCTGATTGATATATGTACTACAAAGATCAACAGCCCCTAGAGTACCTAGTTTGCGAATACGATTTTGCTAATCGCTCAATGGCAACAACGGGATCGTTTTGTGCGAAACACGCAGAGCGAAAAGCGCCAGCAGATGACCCAATTAAATTAAGTGGTTGGGTGCGGTTTTTAAAAAATTCACCAAAAATATATTTATCTAAGCCAAATAATGTAAACCATTTAGGACCGCCACTTGCACCTAAAAAAGAGGTGAAAAGTTCAGGTTTAACGCCCTGTTCGTTAATAATTTTAGCCGCTGTTTTCCCTGCGTGAATCTCGATCATCTAAAAAATTGTGCCTTTTATTTTGGTTGCTTCTGTTATTTTTGCAACACTAAAAGTGAATATTTATGCAAAGTAAAAAGCGGTTCTATGTTGCCATAAAACCGCTTTTTATAGTTAAGTGTGCTGAATTAGTCCCAAATGCAGTCTTCGCATTTGCCCTGTACTTTTACATCTTTTACTTTAAATTCGGGCTCTAAACCTTTGTCTCTTTGTGCGTGGTAATCGCTCGTGACAGACAAAATAGTCGGCGTTAACAGTATAATAGCGATAACGTTAACCACTGTCATTAACCCTAAGGCAATATCGGCTAAATCCCAGACTTCTTTTAATGTGGCCGATGCGCCCCACAACATCATTGATAAATAAAGCAAAGTGTAAATGCCGCGCCCTACTTTGTTGTCGAGCTTAAATAAGTGCAAGTTGCTCTCTGCATAGGCGTAGTTTGCCACTACCGATGTAAAAGCAAATAAGGTAATAGCGGCTGCTACAAAGTAAACACCACCTTGTGCTAAGTGAGCAGTCATGGCGCTTTGTGTTAAACGAATGCCTTCCATTTCGCCGCTTATGTCTATATCGGCTAATAAAATGATCACCGCGGTACAGCTACACAGTACTATTGTATCGAAAAATACGCCTAGCATTTGTATGTAACCTTGCGTTACAGGGTGATTAGGAATTGGGCTGGCACTTGCTGAAGCATGCGGCACACTACCTGCACCGGCCTCATTAGAATATAAACCACGTTGTATACCGTTTTTAATGGCTGCGCCCATTGCACCAGCCCCAGCTTCTTGTAAACCAAACGCCGATAAAAATATATCTTTAAGCATGGCAGGTACTTGCGTGAAATTTATAATAGTAATAATTAGGGCTGCAAGTACAAACACAATGCCCATTATTGGCACAACACGCTCTGCAAATCGGGCAATTGCTTTAAAGCCACCGAGTATAATTGAGCCGGCTAGTACGGTAATAACCAGGCCTGAATAAAATGTAGGAACTTCAAACGCGTAATTAAGTGCGTCGGTAATTGTGTTAGTTTGCATTGCGCTAAACGTAAAGCCGTAACCTAAAAACAAACACGCGGCAAACACAATTGCGAATGCTCGACTACCCAAACCTTGTTGAATATAATACGCAGGGCCGCCTCTAAACTCGCCGCCACTATCTCGCACTTTATATACTTGCCCAAGTACGCTTTCAGCAAAGCCTGTAGCCATACCCAGTATGGCTATTACCCACATCCAAAATATTGCACCGCTGCCGCCAAGTGAAATTGCCACAGCCACACCGGCTAAATTACCAGTGCCTACTCGTGCGCAAAGCCCTGTACACAATGCTTGGAATGATGAAATGTCGTCTTTTTTACATTTGCTACTGCCTTTTAAAAGGCTAAACATATGTTTAAATTTAAGTATTTGAATTGCTTTTAGTCGTACTGAAAACCATATCCCTGTAAACAAGAGTATATAAATAAGTACCTGACCTTCTCCCCACAAAAGGTTGTTTACGCTTTTGACGACGGTATCGAACATTGCTAATTCCTTCTTATATTTTTATATTAGTATCCTGTTGCGGATATAACGCCTTTTGCTTACGACATCGACTTAAATTTTGTACTAATAAGGCAGCCATACTTTTTGCTGCCTTAAAACTATACATTATTTGTTTTGCAAATGAACTCCTGCAATCATGCATCTAACTGATCCACCAGCCGACTCAATGGTAGGAATCGGTAACGGTACAAGCTTAGCCGTTTTTTGTATGGCTGCTATTTGTGCTGTTGTGAGCGCATTAAATGCTGTTTGCGATAACGCTAAAATACGGCCATTGTCACCTTGTAACTCTATGGCGTTACCACAAAATTGATTAATTTGATCAAGTGATAAATCAATTACTTCGTGGTGGCTTTGTAAAAAATGAGTAACTAGCGCTTTACGCTCCTCACTTGGCACCATGTTTAAGCCAACCATTACAAACTCAGTTGCAACGCACATTAATACATTAGTGTGATATACCGCTGTACCTTTTTCATCATATGCATTAAATATAACGGGTTTTAATGCGAGCAAATTACAAACTGTATTAACAACCGATTGAGTTGTTCTTTTAGATTTTGCTGCATAAGCCAGTTTATATTGATGATCGAGAACCAGTGAGCCCGTACCTTCCAGGAATGAATTTTCTTTCGCTAAATGCGCATAATCAGTCACAACCGTCACTTTATAGTGATCCGTTAAAAAATCAATAATATCTTTTCGATATTCTAACCTTCTGTTTTCTACAAACATTGGGTAGATTATTAATTCCCCACTTTGATGAGTAGAAAACCAGTTATTTGGAAACACAGAGTCGGGAGTCTGTGTTTGCTCATCTTCAAAAAGGTGAACTTTTACCCCTTCATTTTTTAATAATTTTACTGCATTTGTGACTTCGTTATATGCTTGTTCACTTTGATTTGGTGCTAAGCATTCACTTTGAAATGCATTGTCGAGCATTGTTTGTGGGTTAGACGTAAAGTGATGCGGACGTACCATAACAACCGCACTCGGAGCTTGATTTACGTGGCTCATGCTACGTGCTCTTGTGCTGATGTTTGCTCTGTATTAAGTACCGAAAACAAGTTGCGCGGATCGGCTTGCTGTGTAATTAAATCGAGCAATGTAAATTCACCGCTTTTAATAAGTTGATCGCGTATAAATACAAGCGCTGTAAAGTCTTCGCTCGCAAAGCCTACACCATCAAAAATAGTTAACTCGTCTTGGCTAGTACGGCCAAGCGATTGCTTATTAACGACTTTATGAAACTCAGTTACAACAAAGCTTTCACTCATTTGTTGTATTTCGCCCTCTATTCGAGTTTGTGGCTCGTACTCTACAAATACATTAGCGCGCTCGAGTAATTTAGCATCTAACTCTGTTTTACCTGGGCAATCGCCACCTATTGCATTAATGTGCACACCTTGTGGGATCATGTCGTTTGTTAAAATTGTAGCATTGGTTTTATCGGCAGTGCAGGTTGTAATAACGTGCGCACCTTGCACAGCTTCCTGTGCGCTATTACAAATAGTTACGTTTAACCCGTAAGCACTTAAATTAGTAAATGCTTTTTTAGACGCGTTTGCATCTATATCGTATAAACGAATATGTGTTATGCCCAATACAGCTTTAAATGCCAGTGCCTGAAACTCAGACTGTGCCCCATTACCAATTAATGTAAGTGTTGTTGAGTTTTTTGGTGCTAAATACTTAGCCACCAGCGCCGATGTAGCCGCTGTACGTAGCGCTGTTAGTAGGCACATTTCGCTGATCATTACCGGATAACCACTATCTACATCGGCTAAAATACCAAATGCAGCGACTGTTTGAAGTTCTCGAAAGGTGTTTTTTGGGTGACCGTTTACATATTTACAGCTGAACATCTGGCCATCACTCACAGGCATTAGCTCTATTACACCCTCTGGTGAGTGTGCTGCATAGCGAGGTGATTTATCAAACTCTTTCCAACGGGCAAAGTCGGTTTCTAATTTATGTGTTAGCTCTAACAAAACGTTTTCGATACCTAAGCTATTTATAAGCTTAGCCATTGCCTGAACGCTAACAAACGGAACGCCTTGTTTTGGCTGTGCTATAAAATGACTCATGTTGAAACCTCTTAAATAAATGTATTAGTTAATTTAAAACAAGTTTAGCGAGGCCGCATGCTATTTAATATGGCAATTAGTTATACAAATTTTATTAATTTTTATCACTTTGCTATGCAGGTATATACAAATTGTGTATTTTAGTAGGCCATGCTCTAAAAGGTTTGATTTATGACTCCCTATATTTACGATTCCCTTGATAACGCTTTAATTGCTGAATTACGAAAAGACGGTCGCGCCTCTATCTCTGCTTTAGCAAGTTCTTTAAATGTGTCACGCGGGACAGTGCAAAATAGATTAGATCGATTAGTGAGCTCAGGCGCTATTTTAGGCTTTACCATAAGGGTGCATGAACACATAGAAACCGAAGCCGTTCGTGCAATTATGATGGTGGAAGTGATTGGTAAATCAACTTCTCAAGTTATTAAAACTATGCGTGGTATACCCGAACTTACAAAATTGCACACTACCAATGGTGCTTGGGATTTGGTAGCAGAGATACAGGCCGCGAATTTAAGTGAGTTTGATGGAGTACTTAGGCAAGTAAGAGAAATAGACGGTATTTTAAATAGTGAAACGAGCATATTACTCTCATCAACTTAGGTTTATTTTTAGGTTTAAAATGACACCCATTTATATTATTTAAGTGTTCACAATAATTTTAGCTAATTTAAAAATTTAGAATGACACCCATTTATAGTTTTAAAGAATTGAAGCGCCAGAATCTAGGGGTTAATAAACATACAAATTTAGGTGGGTGTCATTTAAATGAAGAATAGTACTGCAATTTTAAGTTGCAGTACTATTTGCAATCTAGGTACAAGAATTTGGTTTAATTGTAACTATATTCGCTTTGCGTATAGTTATGCGTGTTGCTGATCTCGAATTGGCTTTGCTGTGCTAAATAAGATCGACCTGCAGCCAAGCCTAATTTATGATCAAAGCGTAAATCGTTATTAGAGCTACCTAATAATTTGCTATGCAGTTTTTCGTTTGCAAAAATTTGGATTATTTCTACATCATCTGGTGGATTTGCAATAAACTCAAGCTCATCTAAATAAGCCTTCTCGTGCTGTATTAAGTAGTCTAATGTTTTTGGACAATAACCCGATGCTATAGCAAATGTTCTTAGCTTTTGTACCCATGCAGATTGCGCTTGAAAGTTAGCGTCAACCGTTCTTATTACCACAATTTTACGTGCACCTCGGTTGTAAGCTTCACGTACAGGCAATGGTGCTGCTAAGCCGCCATCGAGATAAAAATCAGCTTGTGTTTTCTCTTCGACCAAGTGAGCTTCGTTCGCTGCTTTTGCATCTAACCAAGGGGTCAATTTTACGCCTTGTTTGTACAAAAATGGCAGTGCGCTTGACGCCTTTAAAAGATCACGCCATTGATTATCTTCACCTGTTGGTGATAAATAATACGGCTTTCTGTCTCGTGCATTTGTTGCTGTAATAAGCAGTTCACGCTCACCTAAACTGGTTTTTGCCGTTTTAAAATCTATGGCTCTTTTTACTTCAGTCGTTTTGTCAAAGTACCAATCTAGGTCAACTATGTGCTTACCCATTAACCCACGACCAAGCTGAAAAAAACGCTTGTTACGCGAAAGCCCTCTAATTAGGCGTTTAGCATAGCCTTTTTGACGAGCTAAGTAGCTAGTTAGGTTTTGCGAACCTGCAGAAGTGCCAATAAATAAATCAAATGGGTCGTAGCTTTGCTCTAACCACGCATCCAGTACACCGGCTGTAAATATCCCTCGCTGTCCGCCACCTTCAGCAATCAGTGCAACTTTTGGCTGCGCTGTTTTGTTAACTGAATTAGCTGTTGCGGTGTTTAGAGAGTTCACGGTGTACCTGCCTTTAATTTTATGATGTCTGGTTTAATAGCTACATTATAAAAAACAAAAGTGATATCTTAAAATTGATTATTTAAATCAGTTCAATTGAAAAAACAGAACGGTATATAAAGCAAAATATGTACTAAAAATAGAAATCAAATTTACTTTTAATATTTAAATAACAAATACAGACATCACTTAAAGTTAATAAAATGAGTTAAAAAAGTTTAACTTTCGATGATGTCTGTATGTTAACAAGCCCAGAGTGTACGCTTGCTTAACTAACTATATTTTAGTGTTTTATTTCCATTAAAATTTCGAGTGCACGGTGGCGTTTTTCACTATCGAATACATCATTGGTAAATATAAACTCATCAACTTCTAGCTGTTTAGCTATAATCTCTAACTTGTGTTTAATACTTACATGTCCGCCTACTACGCTTAGGCTTAAAAAGTTCTCTACATGGGCGCGCTCTTGTTCGCTCCATAACCCGTCCATGCTTTCAACAGGTGGTTTTAGCCACAGCTCATTACCGCGTATAAGTTCGAGTACACGTTGCTTAGAAGTAGTCGACAAGTATTGCGCTTCATCGTCGGTGTCTGCTGCCACTAAAGGCAGTGCAAGCATTACGTATGGCTTATCAAGTACGCTTGATGCTTTAAATTCGCGCTTATACAACGCTATTGCATCGTGTACAAAGCGCGGTGCAAAATGCCCTGCAAATACGTACGGTAACCCTTTTTGCGCCGCTAGTTGCGCGCTAAATAAACTCGAGCCTAATAACCAAATCGGAACGTTTGTGTCCTCCCCCGGTATAGCACGTATAGGATGCGTACCATTGTAAGGACCTAACAATGTTTGCAGCTCAGTTACTTCACCTGGGAAGTTTTCTGCACGGCTCATATCGTTATTTAGTGCACGACTCGTTACGGGGTCGCTACCTGGGGCACGCCCTAGTCCTAAATCTATTCGCCCAGGATATAAGCTCTCTAATGTACCAAATTGTTCAGCAACAACTAATGGGGAGTGGTTTGGCAGCATAATACCGCCTGACCCAACGCGTATCTTTTTGGTATTACCTGCAATGTGACCAACCAAAATTGAAGTGGCCGCACAAATTATACCTGGCATATTATGATGCTCAGCAAGCCAAAAACGGTTAAAGCCAAGATCATCTGCACGTTGGGCGTATTTAGTACTTTTATGAAGAGTGTTAGTAACGCTGTCCCCTTTAATCATGGGGGCAAGTTCTAATAACGAAAAAGGAATGGAATTCAACAAAATAGTAGCTCCTAAAAATGCATGCTAACAATGTATTACATCATTAGCATAAAACACTTAAATGGGTCTGCTATTAGGTCAATTCAAGTTACGCAGTGGTATTAAAGCAAAATAGGTATATGTTATTTTGCTCTAAGGTATTCAAGCAAGCTGTGCATCACGTTGGCGCAGCTCTTTATAGCCTTCTGAATCCACGCCTTTTTTCCAATACCCTGAGGAAACAATACTACCGCGTGGTATATTAAATTGCTCTGTTAACAATGTCTTTGCTTTACGAACAAGCCCAGCTTCCAATGCCATAAATACAATGGGAGGCTCTGCTGTAATGTGCAAATTTTGAAGCGCGCTAAGTAGCGCTTCGTCAGCATTGTCGGTAACAAGCCAATTAACATCGCGGCTTGTTTCTAAATCAATAATGTCTTTTTCGGTGGGTACATGTACAAAGGCATCAATTTTTGAAAATAAAGGTAATTGCTGTATATACCCCTTTATTGCATTTACCGATGTTAAATCCCCTAGCAACACATAATGCGAATGCCCATAATTATCTAGCTTTTTAGGGCCTGGGCCTGCAATACCTACCTCATCACCTACTTTTGCAATTTTAGCCCAGTCAGTTGCCGGACCTTGGTGCATATTTATAACAAAATCAAGTGTTAACGCGCCTGTTTGTGCATCTACATGCCTTATTGTGTAAGATCGCATACACGCTGTTTTTAAGTTAAAATCTACTTCACCATTTTTTGGGATCAGTACTTTTACATAGTTACCAATGTGCTGTGAGGTTAAGTCGTTAAAATCATCAGAGCCTACAACAATGCGTTGTAGGTGTGGTGTGATTTGCTGCGTACTTAATATGTTAGCTTTGCGAATTTGTTTACCCATGCATTACCTCGTTTTACAAAACTTGGACTTTAATACCAACTTGCATAAATCTTTGATCAATTTAACGAATTAAATTGCACTATAACGTTGTTAAAAATTTTTTATTTAGAACAACTAGATACAAAAATTTTAGCCTAGTTCTAGCGTAATTTTCTTAACGTTAAATAGACCCCATATATAAGCAGATTGGTATAATAATTGGCTGCTATAAAAGCAGACATTGCACAACGCCCCGTTGGTTGATAAAATCAACTATAACAAATTAATTGACTTTGTCAACTATATTGAGAGTTTTATGAATACACCTTTATCAAATACGCTATTTGAATTGATGCAAAATTACCGCGTTACAATTCGTGAAGCAATTAACGCAGGCGAACTTGGTATTAATGCTATGCACGTACGCTGCATACATATTATTGCGAGCGTAAATAACTGTACGGCTAACGATATTGTTACTAAAACGCAGCGCGACAAAGCGCAAATAGCACGTTTAATTAAAGATCTTATTGGCTTAAATTTAATAAATAAACAGGCAAGTGAGCACGATAAGCGCTGCTTTATTTTGTCGCTCACAGAGCAAGGTAAAGTTCTTTTTGATAAGTTATTAGCCTCAGAGCAGAAAATAAATAATCAAATGTGTAAAAACTTAAACCCTCAGCAAATCAAAGACTTTTTAGATATCGCACAGCAAATGATCAAAAATATGGATTGATCGGTTATACATTTCTTGGCATAACTTACACAAAACGCATATACTGTACACTTATACAGTATATGCGTTTTAGGTTGTGTTATGTTTGTCATTCCCATTTATATAGAAGCAGGCGTGTGTGGTTTTGAATCCCCCGCAGCGCAGTACACCGAGCTAGGTGTAACCCTTGATGAGCTTTTAATAAAGCACCCAAATGCTACCTTTATTGGCCTAGCATCGGGTAACTCTATGCAAGAAGTCGGAATTTTTGAAGGGGACTTATTAGTTATCGACCGTGCAGAGCCTGCAGAAAATGGTGACGTTATTGTTGCTAACTTAAATGGTCTTTTTGTATGCAAGCTGCTTGATAAAACCAATGCACGGCTGCTTTCAGCGTCTTCTTTACATAAGCCTGTACAACTCACCTCTGCAGACGAGTTTCAGCTCGAAGGCGTAGTAACGCTATCAATAAGAATGCACAGGCAAAGCCCAGAGTTACTAAAATGTATGCCTTAGTTGATGCTGTGTCGTTTTATGCCAGTGCCGAAAAAGTATTTGACCCTGCTATTCGATCAAAACCCGTGGTTGTACTTACCAATAACGATGGCTGTGTATGCGCTATTTGCCCTATTGCTCGGCGCTTAAATATTCCTAAATTTGGCCCGTACTTTAAAGTTAAGCATTTACTTGAGCAAAACAACGTTGTTATTCGCTCTAGCAATTACGAGCTTTATGCTGATTTAAGCGACAAAATGATGAATATCATCGCTCGCTTTTGCGATACACAGCACATATACAGTATTGATGAATCGTTTTTGCACTTTGATGGCTACACATCATTAATTAAAGACTGGCATGAATACGGTCATACAATAAGGCGCACAGTATGGCGCGAAACAAAGCTTCCTGTAGGTGTAGGTTTTGGCCCGACCCCTACTTTAGCAAAAGCCGCTAACCATGCCGCTAAAAAGCTCAGTGGTTTTAATGGTGTTGCAGTAATAAATAGCGAACAAACTCGCCAAGCTATTTTACAAAGAATGAGCTGCGAAGATGTGTGGGGAATAGGCCGCCGGCTAGCTAAAAAACTTAAAATAATGAATATACACACCGCCTGGGATCTTGCTCAGCAAAACCCTAGAGCAATGCGCCGTGCATTTAGTGTGGTTGTTGAACGCACAGTAAGCGAGCTTAACGGGATAACATGTTTAAACTGGGATGATGTACGACAAGATAAGCGGGAGATTTATTCAACCCGTAGTTTTGGAGAGCGCATATGTGAGCCAACAGCACTTAAAACAGCGCTAATTAACCATGTAACCACAGTGGCTAATAAATTAAGAGCGCAACACTCGCTCACTCACCAGCTTTATATTTTTGCAGCCAGTGGCGCGCACGAAAATAGATATTATAAAAAGTCTTTTGTGTATAAGTTCCCCTCACCCACTAACGACACCTGCGTGATGGCTAATGCTGTATCTGAGGTATTTAATAAGATTTACCAACCCGGTATACGGTTTTATAAATGTGGTGTGGGTGCGGTAGAGCTAATATCAGAACAGTTTCAGCAAAATGACTTATTTAATAAAAGCCCTGATAATCCAAAGCTTATGCAATGCCTAGATACAATCAATAATCGATACGGAAAAGGGATGCTAAGCCTTGCAAGCAGTAAATTAAATGACCGATGGCACATGAACCGTGATTTTTTATCGCCGCAGTACACTACACGTTGGCGCGATATTCCTAAAATATACTGCGAATGATTTACTACTTAGTAGATGCTTTATTTGCTCTCGTCTGCTTTTTTAAATGTGCACTCTACACTAGGTTCGCTTAACGTGTATTTTAGTGTGTTATCAGCTAAAAATTTGATACTTTGACTGATTGTTTTTTCGTTTGCAGGGTTTTCACAACGGCTCATTCTTAAACCGTTTTCAAGGCCATCACTTTTGTATTTAAGCGTACTGGTTATAAAACAAAAGTTTGGTTTTTTAATAGTGCGAGTACCATTGTGGAGCGATCCAAATACAATTTGCTCTCCAAGTTTAAAACCTGCACTTAAATCACTTTCGTCTGTTAAACTCAAATCGCTATTAACGCATAACCCTGAATTGGTCGACACAACTTCGTATGCCCCCAATTTTGACTTTAAAAACGGTATAAATCGTGTTTTATTGCTCGGCTCAGAAAAAGCATTTGCACTTGTAAAAGCGACAGTTAATAAAGCGAGTGTTAAATATTTCATTTCGTGGGTATATCCTCGTGAGTCAGCGTGTTAAATAATAGCAAAATGCCTAATCACTTAGCTTTTATAACTTTTAACAACTATAACAGAGATTTACTATAAAAGGAGAGAAGTCGTATTACAGGAGCAAGCCCGTGAGTAGGACGCGGAAGCTTTGCTCGGTTTTTATTATTCTTACATGGATGTAAGCCATTAGAATAACGCAGGAGCAGTTGTCGAGCCCACTAGTTTACAAATCTCGCGCCGCGATTAAATCCTTCTTGGATTGAACAAATTCAACTACCAAAGGTAAACATGCCCTAGATACTCATTACAAACCATTTTGTTGTTAAGCACTTTATTTAATACGTACTTAAACAACAAAACGATTTATACCAATGCGCTTAATTGTAAGGGTAAATTGAACTCATTAGATTGTTTAACTCGTTATACGTGAGCGTCTAGCGAACTACACCTATGTTTTAAAATTCCAGGGTAACAAGCTGTCGATATCGGGCTCAGGCTGGCACAGTTCATCAAGGCAAGCACAGATGTAATTAAATGGGATTAGACCATTTATCTTGGCGGTTTCCACAATGCTGTAAAGGGTGGCACTAGCATGGGCACCGTTAGCCGTTTGGCTAAATAACCAATTCTTTCGGCCTATCACAAACGGTTTTACCGCGCGTTCTGCTCTATTATTATCGATGCTAAGTCGGCCATCATCAACATAGCGTATGAGCTTGTGCCATTGATTTGCCAGGTAATTAGCTGCCTCTATCAGTTTGCTGTTCCCCACTAAATTTGGCTGATCCTGCTCAAGCCATATTTTTAGCTTGCTAAGAATAGGCAGGCTAACCTCTTGTCTTGCCGTATATTTGTCATCCACACTTTTATCTTTGATGCGTGACTCAACGCCGTACAGTTTTTGGATAAGGCTCAATACCACATCCGCTTTGCCGGTTTTGTTTTTACCTTGTAGCTTTTTCGCGTCGATAAATTTACGACGAGCATGCGCCCAGCAGCCAATTAAGGTTGCCTCTGTTCTGGCATAGGCTTGATAGCCATCCACGTGCAAGTACCCTTGATATCCATCAAGATAATTGACCACGCAGGCGGCCGCGCGACTATTGTGGAAGTCGTAAAGTACGATATTAGGGATGGGATTATTCGGGTCTGGTGAATCTCGACCCGAGCAATACACCCACATGTAACTGTTTACTTTGTCCGATTTCACCACCTTTAATGGCGTTTCATCGGCAAA
>NZ_AUTL01000158.1:0-1123 GCF_000498015.1 Pseudoalteromonas sp. TAE79 | reverse complement strand
TCTACTTTGAAGTCATGCTCAGAGTAAGATTCAATGACGGTGTATTGCGTGTTGCTTTTAATCGGGACCATCCAGTGCGACTGTGGGTGTTGCTTACGCCAATTAATCAGTACCTCAGCGCTGAGATAACATCGGTCAAAAATAGTTAGACTGTTATCACTTACATGACTAAATAACTGCTTTGCGTAGTTCACCTCACCTTGATAACTGGGCCCGAAGGCAACGTGGTGTATCAATCGGCTACGCAAGGAGCTTAAGGCGCATAGGCGTACAATAGGATATTCTGTATGACGGTTTTTACTGTGCTTAATAGTGAGCGTCTAGCGAACTACACCTATGTTTTAAAATTCCAGGGTAACAAGCTGTCGATATCGGGCTCAGGCTGGCACAGTTCATCAAGGCAAGCACAGATGTAATTAAATGGGATTAGACCATTTATCTTGGCGGTTTCCACAATGCTGTAAAGGGTGGCACTAGCATGGGCACCGTTAGCCGTTTGGCTAAATAACCAATTCTTTCGGCCTATCACAAACGGTTTTACCGCGCGTTCTGCTCTATTATTATCGATGCTAAGTCGGCCATCATCAACATAGCGTATGAGCTTGTGCCATTGATTTGCCAGGTAATTAGCTGCCTCTATCAGTTTGCTGTTCCCCACTAAATTTGGCTGATCCTGCTCAAGCCATATTTTTAGCTTGCTAAGAATAGGCAGGCTAACCTCTTGTCTTGCCGTATATTTGTCATCCACACTTTTATCTTTGATGCGTGACTCAACGCCGTACAGTTTTTGGATAAGGCTCAATACCACATCCGCTTTGCCGGTTTTGTTTTTACCTTGTAGCTTTTTCGCGTCGATAAATTTACGACGAGCATGCGCCCAGCAGCCAATTAAGGTTGCCTCTGTTCTGGCATAGGCTTGATAGCCATCCACGTGCAAGTACCCTTGATATCCATCAAGATAATTGACCACGCAGGCGGCCGCGCGACTATTGTGGAAGTCGTAAAGTACGATATTAGGGATGGGATTATTCGGGTCTGGTGAATCTCGACCCGAGCAATACACCCACATGTAACTGTTTACTTTGTCCGATTTCACCACCTTTAATGGCGTTTCATCGGCAAA
>NZ_AUTL01000157.1:0-7503 GCF_000498015.1 Pseudoalteromonas sp. TAE79 | reverse complement strand
CTTTTTCTCCGGCAAGAGATTTTACAATGAGACATTACAAACAACTGACCTATGCGCAAAGATGCCAGATCGCCGTTCTAAAGAAAAGTGGTTTTACGCAACAAAGTATTGCTGAGCTAACTAATTTATCGCAATCTACGATTTCAAGAGAGCTTTCTAGAAATACAGGTAAGCGAGGTTACAGACACAAACAAGCTCATGAGCGGGCTTTGTTTCGCCGAAGAAGTGTAAGAAAACCGCTTAAGATGACACCTGAAATGATGGCTTTAATTACCCAGAAGCTTAATGAGAAGTGGAGCCCTGAACAAATAACGGGATGGTTGCGTAAAGAAAGTGAACGGTCTGTCAGCCATGAACGCATTTATCTGTATATCTGGGAAGATAAAAAAGCAGGTGGTGAGTTATACCTACATCTGCGCCGACACGGTAAGAAATATCACAAGCGCAGTCATGGTAAAACAAACCGAGGGCAAATAAAAAATCGCGTTAGCATTGAAGAACGCCCACAAATAGTTGATGAGAAAGGTCGTATCGGAGATTGGGAAATAGATACCGTCATAGGTAAAGGTCATCGAGGCGCCCTTGTTACCATTGTAGAGCGGGTCACCCAATTCACTGTATCAACGCAGGTGGCAGGCAAAACAGCACAAGCCGTCACTGCGGCGACGATAGAACTATTAAGGCCATATAGGTCAGCGCTTCATAGCATCACGGCTGACAATGGAAAAGAGTTCGCTTATCACGAGCAAATCACAGAGGCTTTAAGTGTTCCTGTTTATTTTGCTCACCCTTATCACTCATGGGAGCGCGGATTGAATGAAAACACGAATGGATTACTACGCCAGTATTGGCCGAAGAGCACAGATTTTAAGGCGGTAACACCAGCGCAGGTTATACCAGTACTTGAGCAACTTAATAATCGTCCGAGGAAGACACTTGGATTTGAAACGCCTGCAAAATTGATGCAGGATCACTTGGCGGCTAAAGCCGCCTAAACGTTATGCACTTCAGATTTGAATCCGCGTATGTAAAATAAAAAAGAGCATATTATGAAACAGCTATTTATTACCATCACGCTAATTTTATTAAGCTTTACAGCTTACGCACAAGATACAAGCTCAGAAGCAACATATCCTAAATTGCCTACATTAAATTTACAAATGGCTGATGGATCGCCACTCAATACTCAAGATTTACTAGGTCAACCTTACGTTTTACACTTTTGGGCAACGTGGTGTCCGTACTGTAAAAAGCTGCAGCCAGCACTTCAAAAAATTGATGATATGGGCTTAAAAGTTATTGCCGTGAGCTTTAAAGAAGATGACGATGCTACCCCCGTTAAAGCACTTAGCGAAAGAGGTTATACTTTTAAAACAGCTGTAAAAGCCGATGCAATAGCACAGCAATTAGGTATACGAGGCACACCTACTACATTGTTTGTAAATAAAGAAGGCAATGTAATTTGGCTGACTAATACGTCAAATCCAGAAGATCCAAACCTTCATTTAAATGCACGAACATTGTTGCACTCCATCGACATGGCAACTGAGTAACTTATTGCGCTTTTAACTGATTAGGTGTTAAGCCTGTCCAGCGCTTAAAGGCGCGCCGAAAGTTAGGTATATCGTAAAAAGCTAAATGCTCAGCGACTTGTTCGTTATGTTTAGCGCACAGAGTAAGTAGGTAAATAGCTTTGTGCTTATTTTGCTCATCTATTAACGCTGAAAAGCGTACCCCATTGAGTTTGAGCCTGCGCTTAAATGTAGCTGAACTCATAGCAAAGTGCTTCGCGGTACACTCTAAATTAGCACTTGGGTGAGAGTATAAGTATCTGCAAACGGCTTCAATAAAAGTCATGCTAACTACGCTTTTATTATGTAGCTGCGACTGCGCTTGCATAAATCGTAATTCACTCGCATGCGGGTTTTTAGCCCTTAACATGGTTTTATTTAATACCCAGCGAGTACATGGCTTATCAAAACTTACCTTTAACCCTAAATTTTGTTCGTACTCTTGAATATGCCGAGGGCGTTTAAAAGCAAAGTCAAACTGACAATGCGGGTAACTTTCGCTCACTCGTTTAAGTAAACTATAAAATGCAGTGCTGTATATCTCTAGCACATAGTGGTAAAGGCTTTCATCAAGCCCATGTGCTGGCTGAATATAAATATAAACATTATCGTTTTTAATATACGTTTGGCTAAACAATAAAGGCGCTAATTGCATTCTTAAAAGTGATAATTGCTTTAATACTTGGGCTAAATTATCGCTATATATTAATGCCTGAGCTTCGGCTCGAGTGTCGTTAATAAGTTGGCTACCGAGTAAAAAACCACTGTCAGTACTTTTCATCAACAACTTAAATTGAGCTAATAAACGCACCTGCTGAGACACACTAAATGTATGCTGAAAATTAAGTAAGTCTTGTTCAAAAATACCGGTACCGCGTAGCAGCTTATGTAAATTTATGTTTCGGCTTTGAGCAAGCTCTACAGCTGACGTAATAAGCCCTTGAGCGCTTAAATATTTATCGTCTTGGCTAACAAACATGTGCACGGTGCGCTACTTTTTGTTGATGCTTTTTTTGTTGTAATTGACTATGCAGTTGGCTTGTTAGTTTATCTGTACTGCTATGCTTATTACCTTGTATTAAGGCGGTAGTGACATATTGAAACTTTGCTTTTTTAGATGCTTCAACTTTAAATGCACAATGCTTTAGAGCTCCTTTAATTTGTGCCATTAGCTCTTTAGCTTGCTGCTCTGTAGTAGCTGGCATTAGTACCATAAAGCAATCTCCTGCGTAGCGGCACACTACATCACTTAGTCGGCAATTCATTAACAATAGCTCGCTAATTTCACGCAGTAACCGGTCGCCCTCACTAAAGCCAAACTCACTATTAAAATGCGAAAAATCACGAATATCAATCGCGCCAAGCCAGAGTGGTTGTTTGCTCGTAAGTTGCTCTTTAATTGCAGAATCTAGGTACTGCGCCTTATAAAGACCTGTAACTGAGCACACCTTATCGTGCTCACGTAAATGCGCTTCACGGCGGCGTAGCTGACGATTTAATACGTACTGCTCTTGATGCCAATAATACAAACCCACACTCGTTAACAACATGCCTAAAGGGGCTGGCAGAGATTCAATCCAACTGAGCCATTGATGGGCGGGATGCATTAGCCATTCATCAAGTAAATCTAGGGTTGCCGAGAACATAAATAGCCCAACACCTATCACTAAGTAAGTGGTTACTTTACTCGGTGGTCTTGAAATTAATAACGCGGCAATCCATACAAGGGTCATTAATACAATACCGCCCTCCCCCATAATATCGAGCCACTGAATACTGGCGTAAGTTTTTAATACACCTAAATAACTACTTAAAAACACAGCGCTAAAAAACATCGCAATAATAGCGTTTATTAATAATCGGTGGCTGATAAAGGGGTTAAATCGCATGTGCGGTATCTCGTTTATAAATGAGTTTTAAAGTTAGTTCATACAAGTTTTTGTTAGCAGGGTCATATTAGCTCAGCTATATGACAACGAGATGATACCTACTTTAAAAACAGCCCTGCACGGTACATAACACCTGACTTTACGAGGAGTGATAAAAGCTCAATACACTCTATATATTGCTCAAACACCTCTAAATACATGTATTTAACCTAAACACTGTCACATTTACGTAACCAAATATCTTTAGCTTGCTCGCCATACCAAGAAACAAACCAGCAATAACCAAGAGCAAATACAATGAAAGACTTTAAAATAAAAGCACTGGTAGCCGCATTAGCCTTATGTAATTTGACGGCTTATGCAGAAGATGATGCAAAAGAAACCGCAAAAAAAGATATCGAAGTTTCTGACAAAATTGTTGTATACGGTGAAATTGGCTACAGAAACCGCTCAGACGAACTCGCACCAACCTTGGAGTATTCACAAGAGTACTTTCAACGTTTTGAACCATTGACCGCAGGCGATGCATTAAAACGAGTACCCAGTGTTACATTTTTATCGGATGTGCTTGAATCGGATGGTGCACGTATGCGAGGGTTAAGCCCTGCTTATACAAAGGTGCTTATAAACGGTGAAGAAGTACCTGGCGCTGGTGCCGATCGTTCATTTTTTGTTGACCGAATTCCGGCTGAGTTAATTGAACGCGTTGAAATAATTCGCTCATCAAGTGCTAACCGCTCAGCCGATGCTATTGCGGGCACATTAAATATTGTATTGCGCGATGGTTACAGTTTAGATGGCGGTTACTTGCGTGCTGGTGGCTTGCTTTATGACGATGGTGAATTTAAAGAAAGCTTAGCTGCAGTGTACGGTACTGAATTGGCTGGTGGGCGCTTATTACTTGGTGCAAATTTACAAGGCAGATATAACCCAAAACAAAAAAATAGTTTGCGCTACGGCGATAGCCCTGAAAACAATATAAACTTTCAAACAGAAGAATTTGATAACCGCGAAGACCAATCTGACACTCGCGATGGCGACGACACGTCACTTAACTCCAGCTACGAAATTGTTTTTGACGACGATAGTCAGTTTAATATTAGCGCTATGTGGGTTGATACAGAGCGTACTGAGGATGAACGTTCATTTGAATACAACGACCCAACTGCAACCAATAACGATATTGTAAATGGCGGTAACTTAGAAACAGATAATGCGAATGTTAAATATATTGACCAAACTAATTACAACATCAATACCGCTTATGAATTTCCACTACTAAGTGGCACAAGTAAGTTTAAATTTGGCTTTGCTCGGTTTGAAGAGTCTGTTTATGAGGAAGAAGTCGAATTAGATACCTCAGAGCTGCCGATGGTATTTGAAGAAGAGCAAACTAAAAGTGAAATAGATGATAAAGAATGGACTCTACAGTGGCAACACAGCCAACCTTGGGGTGACAGCAAAGAAATTCAGTTTGGTGCATTTTTACAAAATAAAAAACGCGACAGTGAAATTTTAGAATCGCAAAACGAATTAGAACTTGCACTTACCAGTTGGGAGCAATACGCAGCAACACCTTTAACGCTTGCTACATTTAATAGCGAGTACGAAGCGGTTACTGGTGGTGTAAATACTTTAGAAGAAGATCGCTTTGACTTATTTGCCCTTGTTAAGCACAAAGATGATTTATTTGCTTGGGAGCTGGGCGTTCGCTGGGAGTCTACCGATTCTAAAATTAATGATAAAACAATTGGCGTGAGCGAAAATAATAGTTACGACTTTATCCTCCCCTCAGCACATTTTCGTTTTAACGTGAGTGAAAATGGACGCGTTAGCGCCTCTGTTGCGCGTAGTTTACGACGCCCCGAGTTTGATTTTTTAACACCGGCACTTATCGAAAAAGAACTTGGCGATAACGACCAACTAGGTAACCCTGAATTAAAACCAGAATCTGCTTGGGGTATGGACTTAGGCTACGAGTATCGTTTAGGGAAAAGCGGTGTTGTCGGTATTAATTTATTTTATCGCAAAGTAAATGACTTAATAGAAATTGCCAACACAGAACAAGAAGGCTCTGAAGGCGACGGTACGTTTGTACTGCAACCACGCAACACAGGCGATGGTAATGTAAAAGGAGTTGAGCTTGATTTATCTACTCCACTTGGCGCATTTAGCATGCCTAATACGGGTGTATTTTTAAATTACTCATGGCTCGATAGTGAAGTAACCGACTTTTTTGGAACTCGCAAATTTAACGACCAATCAGACTACGTTTATAACGTTGGGTTTATTCAAGACTTACCCGAACTTAAAGCTGCATTTGGCGCAACTTACCGCAAGCAAGGTGATGCCTATGGACGCATTGTAGGTGAAGAAATAACTACATCTTACAGTGCCGATTTTGAAGTATTTATAGAAAAACGTTGGGAAGATGTAACACTGCGCTTGGTAGGTTCAAACCTACTTGATGCAAGTAAAGACGAAACCTTTAATAAATTTGATACCGTTGATGATCAATTTAGTAGAAGCTTTGATGAGTACGAAATTGAATCTGAAGAAGCGGGTCCGGTTTATCAACTTATGCTGCGTTACGCGTTTTAAATAAGTTTATGAGGTAGCGCTAATCACTTTATTTAGCGCTACCAACATGGGAGAACAATAATGATAAAAAAAACATTACTGCTAATAACACTTGGTCTATACAGTATACAAAGCGTATTGGCAAACGTAACGTACACCGACGCATTATACGAGCAACAAAAAATTGCAAACTTGACTGCGCTGCCTAAGAGCTTAAATTTTACGGTTATTGGTGATTGGGGTCATAACGGGCACTTTTATCAAAAAGACGTAGCGCACCAGTTAGAAATAGCGATGTTTCAAACGGATGGTGATTTTACTATTTCAACGGGCGATAACTTTTATCCCAATGGGGTAGCAAGTGTTAACGACCCGCTTTGGCAAAGTGCCTATGAAGATATTTACCATGGTCCACATACATTCGAGCCTTGGTATGTAGTACTGGGTAATCATGATTATTTAGGTAATGCGCAAGCACAACTTGATTACAGTAAAAAAAGTCAGCGCTGGAATTTACCTGCACGCTATTACAGCAAAACCTTTACTTTAAAAGGTGGCGAGCAGATATTAATGGTGTTTTTAGACACTAATACTTTAAACCCTGAATACAAAACACGCGAAAAATACAAAGCAACTCAAGGGCAAAACAGCCAAGCGCAATTAACATGGTTAAATAGCCAACTCTCAAATAGCCAAGCTCGATGGAAGATAGTGGTTGGTCATCACCCACTTTATAGCAGTGGAAAACGTTATGGACTTACTGAAGGTTTACGTAATTTACTCGAGCCCATATTTGAGCAAAATGGTGTGCAAGCATACATAGCAGGACACGAACATGACCTGCAACATAACCAAATAGATGGCAGTAAACTCGACCACTTTGTATCTGGTGGTGGTAGCGAAGCGCGTTACGTAAAACAACGTGAATTTACGCGTTTTGCAGAAGCTACTCCAGGATTTTTGAGCTTTTCGATTAACAATGAAGCACTAAAAGCAACGGCTATTAACTATAAAGGCGAAGTGCGTTACAGCACTCAAAAGCGCTTTGACCAATAAAAGGTTACAACATGAAATTTAAATTAAAAACATCTCTTAGCTTAATTGTAAGTAGCTTAGTGCTTAGCACATTAAGTGCATGTAGCAATAGTAACGTGGCTACAAATACGGCAGTAAAAAACACACCTGATAAAGTAGTCATTAATAGTACTAAATTTGGTCCAACAGATAACATGCAAGGCTCACAAGCGGCATGGTTAAATAATAACAATTGGTTGCTAGCAAGCGAAAGCAAAGGCTTAGTGTTAGTTGAAAGTGAAACGCAACAAAGCCGCATTATAAAAAAAGGTAACTTTGAAGCGCTTGCTGTCACTAAGCTAACAGCACACTCATTTTTGGTTGCAACTATTGATAACAATCAAGATAACGTTGTTATATTTAAGCTTGAGCACACTCAAAGTGGCTGG
>NZ_AUTL01000156.1:0-31001 GCF_000498015.1 Pseudoalteromonas sp. TAE79 | reverse complement strand
TGTTGTTTGAAGTATAAGTTGACATAAGAACATACGTTTCTACTGGGCTACAGCGCCATAGGTGGAGTGTAACTTGGCATAAAATTGAAGTGTATAATGGCATAAAGTTACCAAATATAGGCTTTATGAGGTCAATCCCATAAAAATACTGCCAAGTTTAGTTGGCTGCTATGTGCCAACTATAGTCTTTGAACCTTAATAATCTATACTTTGAATTGTTGAGGTTATGTGCTCTTTACTTACGAATATTGTGCCATCATCATTTAATGATCACCGCTTTTCTTTCGAAGTATTGAGTTACTTTACTCAAAACGAATACTCAGGGCTTGCCTTACAAACGCTGTCTATATTTCTTTCGAAGAGTAAAGAATGCATAACAAATTTCAATAATCGGAGATTTGGCATGAATACTAAAAATGATAACTTTTCTGCATATGTTGGCCTTGATTGGGCTGATAAAAAACATGATATTTGTGTGCAGGTTAAAGACGAAGAGTCTCGGGCGTTCAGCGTAATTTCTCACTCACCTGAATCAATTCATGATTGGGTTGAGGGATTACATAAAAAAGTAAAAGGCAATATTGCTGTTGCAGTTGAGTTAAATAAAGGACCTATAGTATATGCCTTGCAAAAATATAGCTTTGTTACAGTTTATCCTATTCATGGATTAACCCTTGCTCGATACAGACAAGCTATGTTTCCTAGCGGTTCAAAAGATGATCCTTCAGACGCTGAATTAGCATTAGATATGATGCTCAATTATCCAAAGAAGATTACCCCCCTCAAACCAAGCAGCGAGAAAACAAGAGCATTAGCCCTCCTTGTCGAACAACGTCGATTACTTGTAGACGACAAACGTAGGCATGCGAACCGAATCATTAATGCTCTAAAGCAATATTATACACAGCCCTTAGAGTGGTTTTCACACAGAGATACAGAGCTATTTTGTAATTTTCTAATTAAATTCCCAAACTTAAATGAATTAAAACGCGTTAGAACAAATACAGTTGCCAAACTATTAAACTCCAGAGGAGGGCCCACTGTTAAGAAGACCCCAGAACGCATTGCATCTATAAAGGAGGCAATTCCTCTTACTAACGACGAATCTTTAATTATACCTTATCAAACGTTTGTCATGGCATTGGCCAAACAGATGTTGGTATTAATTAACAATATTCGAGAGTATGACTCACAAATAAACTCAATTTTTACCAGTATGGATGACGCCTCAATATTTGCTTCACTTCCCGGTACAGGCCCTTGCCTTGCTCCTAGGCTTTTAGCTGCTTTAGGGGAAGATAAATCTCGTTTTAGTAGCGCACAAGAAATACAAAACTATGCAGGCTTATCGCCAGTTACAGAGCGTAGTGGTCAAAAGAGCTGGGTACATTGGCGCTGGCAATGTTCTAAATTTGTCCGTCAGAGCTTTATAGAGTGGGCTTCCAAAAGCGTAGCGCAGTCTTATTGGGCGGGCATTTATTACGCACAGCAAAAAGCGAAAGGTAATTCACACCAATCGGCAATAAGAGCGTTGGCCTATAAATGGGTAAGGATCTTATTTAGGTGCTGGAAAACAGGGAAAGCTTATGATGAATCAAAATATTTAAAAGCACTAAAAGAGAAAGGTTCTCCTCTTTTAGTGGTAGAAAAAGCTTGTTGAATGCCTCAGGGCGTGAAGCGGACAGTCGTAACCATAGTCACTTGTTATATTTCAATTGTATCTGTCCATGAATAGATCTGAATACTTGCGCCAAATAGGAAGTAAATTTTCAAAATCCAATTTATTATTGGAGACTTGAACCGTTAAACCACCAAGGTTTTTCTTATCGTTAAGCACTTTGTTTTGGTTTTTCCAATGATTTTCAAGATGCTGGGGCTTCTTTGGAGTAGGATATCTTCCATCCCAAATAATATATTCTGATAGAACATTTAAAATTCCATTTTCTTCTTTGGACGTTGTGAAGTTTGCGGTTTTTGACAATGACACTAAGTCATGGGTAGCCCCGAAACTAACGCCTGCGCCTACACAATGCGCTTTGAAAAGAAGCTCTAAGGACATTCCCATTAACATTTTGTACGTTGACCAGCAGTTTATCTCTAACTCTCTTTCTTTTTGCATTGCTTTCCATAGAGTGCGAGCTGACACCAAAAGGTCATGTGATTTGTTATGCCAGTAAGCTGGTGTTTCTTGGCGTAGTTCGGATTGCTTGTTGTAAAGATCCATTTTTCAATTTCGCTTCAAAAGCTTAGTTCTAGCCTCGTTAAATTCCTCTTCAGAGATGTGACCATCTTCTTTGAGCTTCGCCCATTTTGTTAATTCATCTGCCACAGAGTATTGCTTTAACTTTTCTCCTTTGATTATGTCTACCTCTGACTGATTTGTTGATTCATTGCATGACTTTGGTTTTGTTGAAAATATTCCATTAACCTCTACCCATTCTCTGTGCCTATTCATGGGGGAGTAAAATAAAACCTGAACCACAATCAAATAAGCAAAAGCAATTCCAGCGAACATTAATGAAATAAAGAACTCATCATCGTAAAACCAGCTATCCTCCGCACTGAAATACTTATTGCCCCAATAAATCGAACTCAGAGCGCAACCAATGAGAGCTAACCATGCATAGCCCTTAAAATTTTTGACTGCAGTATCAATGCTGGAGAAGTCTTGATTCTTCTTCATCATATATATGCCAAAGCCCAAAAATATGGCAGGAATAATGCCGAAAAGAAACACTATCGAAGGGGCCATCAAAAGCGAAAAAATAAGCAGCTTACCTTGGTCGCCACTACTCATAGGTTGATTTTGCAATGTACACTCCTTTTGAAATATAATTTAATAGTGCGCTCGTCGCGCATATTTCTACCGACACCACGCTCATTTATCTACTTTATATAGTTTTAACAAATTACCTAAGGCATTACTATCACTAAGTTTTCTAAATTTTTTAGGTAAAGTTAAACGAATCAATATGCGCGCAGCGCTCATTTTCATGAATATATGCGCAAAAAGTAGTTTGACCAATCAATTAACGACTATATTTAGCCAATATCAATGATTGGTTATCGCTCTAATCCGACTATCAGCTGGATAACAGAAGTGCTATTATTAAATATAACTTTTCTTGGCTTTGAGGTATGTATGCCTAGTGATATTCAACCTAGTGCTAATCATAAATTTGTAGATATACTCAGCAATGGAAAAGTTAATTTAAGCTCAAACCCTTTAGATGAAATTGAATTAATTCAGCGTGGTTTAGATTTAAAGAGTGTTGAGAAGTTTAGGCTTCAGTTAGGTTGGGATATTCAATCCTTTGCTAAAGCAATTGGTACAAATATTAGAACTTTGGAACGTCATAAAAAAGAGTACACACGTTTAAATGCAACTTTGAGTGAAAATACCTTTGAGTTAGCTCATCTAGCATCAGCTTGTATTGATTACTTTGAAAATATTGAACGATGGAATAAATGGCTAAATACGTACTCCTTACAATTTAGCTCTAAAACACCTTTAACATTTGTAAATACAATTGCTGGTAGAAGGTTAATTAGGAACGTTATAAATAGCCTTAAATACGGTTATAACGCTTAAAAACACCCCAGCATTTGCTGGGGTCTCTCTATTTAGCCTCTGCCTTTTCGGCAGTTAAAAGTCACAAGTTGTGGTTGTTTACTTCCTGGCCTAATTTCAGCTGCCTACTCGGCAGTTCACACTGGTCGCCCGAGTCTAATCGATTGCCTTAAATTTCCAGCTGCCTACTCGGCAGTTCACTATTAAAAATAGTTTAAATTTCTATAAATACCAAACTGTTAAACGAATTTAAATTATTTACCCTTATTTTTAATTAACCTGATAACCCATTGAAAATAAGAAGAGTATTTTATGACTACTGAAAAATGGGATTCAAAGAAGGAACCGTACCTAGAAATGTTTGATTTGTAGCAAAGCCATAATTGTTAAAGTGATTATTTATGGGTTCAGGTTTTTCGACTTTTTGTACATGCAAAACATAACTTTGACCATTGCCTTTGCTTGATACGGGTATTGAATGAAAGTGGCCTATGGCTTTTTCCTCAAATTTATATTCAGGGTTGTAAACCTCGCCTCTAGCTTCAGCTCGCTTTTTAGCGCGTTTCAATCGTCTTTGCTTTTCACCAACAAATGCTTTGGCTACTGATTGGTTGCGAACAAACATGACTTCGCTTTGATTTACTGGTACTTCGAGTATTTTTGATAAGCCAAATAACTTATCATGAGCCATCATCTCAAAATAGCTTTGCTGAGATAGGTTGGTTAATTGCTTTTTATCTGTCGATACAAACGCTAATTCATTACCTATAGTTTGCTCATTCCATTTAGGAAAGCACACACCAATATTACTTATCTCGCGTGAACTCATAAACCCATGCAAAATACCAATGCAACGCCCAGCAAGGAGGCTTACATCACAATTTTTAGGTAAATAAGTAATAGTAAAATAATAGCGTTTCAAGCTTTACTCCTTTGGAACAAGCCACCTTTAATTAGCACTGCCGCAATAAAGTGAACTGCGTTTGATTCTTCATTTTGCGCCAAACCATGTCTTTCCATGTGCTTAATATGCATGGCAATGCGCGGGAGTAATGAATAAAAGTCTGAATGGGTCTTAGGTGTTCTGTGTGCAACTAATATTTGCTTATCTGCACCATACTCATGAGTGCGCAAAGGTTTGTAGCCTCCCTCATACCAATCATCGATAGTTTGGATAGCAGCCCCTACTTTTTGTGAGTTTAAACTTGCTGCTTTTTTATCGCCGACTTGAGTATATGCAAGTTGTTTAGATGACATACCCTGTTCAACAGTATCTACAAACTTTTGACTAGGGTGAACTTCTTGGCTAAATGCATTTTTAATTTTTGCGGTTATATCTAAGTAACAATAATTTTGAGGATTGCTAAGCCCTTCTTGAATAGCTTCTGACAACGTTAATAATGCTGTTTGATTATTTTGCCAATTGCCTTGCCATTTTAGTTTTTGTGCACCTTCAACAATAATTGGAGCTGCGTGCTCAGTGAGGATTTCAATATCAACATTTGGTGATTGGCGGTTGCGCCAAAGCCAATTGGCCATCAGTATATTTTTAGCGTAACGGGTAGCAACTTCATTAAGGCCATTGTGCTTTTTATAGGTTTCAAAAAACCGTTTTAACCAATAAATAACTTTAGGGTCATCACAAACATGTGGTTCATTGCTATTAGCCTCAACCCTGAGTGAAAAACGGCAAAATAGCTCATTTACTGTTGGAGGCACGTAGCACACATCAATTGTTTGTGGGTTACCAAAAGCGAGATCTTGTGGCGCTAAATTTTTAGCCACATTTTGCTTTTGATACGCATCGCCAAACCCTGACTTTTGCCCAACTAATTTATTTTGCTCTATTTGTAGCGGTTCAAAATCTGATTCCGGTGTTTTATAAAAAAATACCGCTTTACTGGGTGAGAGCGAACGCGTGTAACTTAAGTGCCGAGGTAATTGCATTATTCATACTCAAACTTAGACTTTTTCATAAGCATAGACTCTTTTTGAACATCCATAACCCAAAATGCGTCATGAAAGAACTGCTTAGCGCCTGCGTACTTTACTGATGTATTGCTAACACACTCTAACAACCCGATTACGGGCTCAGCATAACAATGGTATTCATGTAAGGCTGCATCTCGCTTTACGGGTTCTTCAAGCGCAGCAAAGCCAATTGCAGCGGGTCTTAAATTAAAGTTACCGTTAAGGGCATCAATCAATTGTTCAAAACTTTTGACTACTTTTTTTGAAGGGTACAACCAACTACCATTTAACGATTTTGCCTTCATATTTTTAAACAGCTCATTCGGTTTAGTATGTAAATGGCACCAGTCTATATTTTGATACAACGAAGGTGGATGCATAGTGCCGCCTGCAAACGTAGATGGTAGTGCGGGCTTTATAAGCTGACTATTTAACTTATTAAGCACCTCTTTATTTGGTACAAAAAGCCTAAATATTAAATCGAGTGTTATATCGCATTTAGGTTTATCAATAATACCTGACCTTATTACATGACTACGCCCTGCAACTTGTTTTAACTTACTTGGCTCAGGTAATGGTTTACCTGTATGTAGTTGATAGCTTTCAATGTAAATAGCACTGCCAATACACTTAATTGAAGGGTCTATAAAGTTTTTTAGCTTACGCTCAAAGTTATGAGCAAGCCCATTTAAAGCAGTAAGTGACGGCATGCCTTGAATATACGGGTTAGCCATTGCCTCAGCATCAAACACTCGCATATCTTGGCAATGTACATACACTATCTGCTCATCATTTAATGTTTCTTGTTCAGCAGTGCAATGAGTAAACACATAGTTTAGCTGAATTTTAAACAGCCCCATTAAATTAGGTTGATATGCAAAGCGTTTGAGCTTACTTAAAGTACCAAGGCTCTCATTTAATACGTTACTAAATTGGCTAATACAGTTAGTAATACTCTGATCTAAGTAATGCTTTGCCCACTCAGGGTAAGCTTGCTCTTGAGCGTTATTTTTAGCTTCCAGAATGTTATCCAGCCATAACTGCAAGCTAACACGTACTTGCCTAATAGCCGCTACTCGCGCTAATCGCTTTTGCCTTAACGTATTAAACTGTTTAATACCAACCAATACCAAAAGCGCATGCTGAAATTGACTACTTAATAGTGCACGAATTTTAAATTTTTTCTCAATATCATTATTAGCTACTTTAGAGCGGTTAACAGCCTTAGAATATGTTTTAGGAAAGTAACGAAGCACTCTAATATTACCGCCTACTGAGCTTGCTAAATCGCCAACATTAGCAGGTCTTGAGTGCTCAACTAAGCCAAAGTTTAACTTACGACCTGTTGTTAATTGCTGAATTTTAGCTAGCATTGCGTGGCTTACTACAGGCGTAACCGCAAGGTAGCTTTGCTGGAATGGCATTTGTAATTGTGGTGAAAAAGAGCTTACTTCTAATGGGAGCTCTGCCACTGGCAAAAGCTGTTTTATTTTGCCTGCGATGTCTAAAACCGCCTTTTTAGTAAACCCGTATTTTCTTATTAAATTAATCCAAACAGGCTCTTCAGCTATTAGTAACTTTGCTAAACAAGTTACTTCACCTTGCCAAATAAATGAGGTTAAAAATAGCTTTGCATGATTAATTTCAGCACTGTTGTGCGACCAGCCAAAACTTAAAGGTAATGACCGGCTACAAATACCCGCAATATCTTCACTTACTACCTTACTAATTAAACGCTGATGGCTTACTCGTATATCAGGGTATTTTAAATTATGGGTATGAAACCATTTAACTTCGTTAATGCACTTATTCAATAACACTTGATCGCGCAATACTCTTTTAGCAGTTCTTACACTTGTTAAATCATCAATCTCACTTCGCTTATAAACAAGATTAATGAGCACAACGAGAGCTTGTTCTTCAAAGCCATCTACCGCAACATGAGGCGTGTATGGAGCAAACAACTTTCTAAGTGCTGTGGTTTTTTCTTTTAGTGATTCAATTGCAAATGCATCTTGTAAGTTCATAAGTTACCACGGCGCTATAAATTGTTTTTTTGTTTGAGGCTTTTCAGCTGCAAATGCTTGCTGTAGTTCAATTACTTGGCGTAAATAAAAAACATGGCTATCAGCTCTGAGCTGTTCGTGCTTTTTTTGTGGGTAAGCGCAGTTTAAAAAGCCTTCTTGATGAAGCCTATAAATCTGCTCTGTGGTGGTGTTTAATAATACTGCTGTATCAAAAGTACAAAGCAGTAAGTCAGCAATATTTGGATGTTTAGTTTTAGGGTTATTATCAACTAATTCGACAAAGTAATTAATAATCTCATCAAGAACTTTGTTTTTACGGTTAGTTGTTGCGGCTATTTGAGCATCACGGATCACATTGCCATATACAGAGTTGAACTTAGTTTTATTAAAAGGGTTAAGTTGCTTAAGCCGCGCATTGTTTGTGAGTAAATCTAATTCAGCGTTAAAGCTATCAGGCCAAGTACTAAAGTAATCAACAAAGGTACGGTTAAAGTCAGCATCGCTTACATCAAGTTGCTTAACCTTCGCAAACCACGATATCAACCCCACTATTTTATGGCTGTTACTACCTGCAAGCGCAGATGCAATTTTAAAGTCTGCATCGTTTAACTGTTCACTACTGGTTGGTTTATAACCACAACCACAAGTGCACTCTAAAAACGTCTCAGAAGCTCTGTAATCAATTGAGTCATCGCATTCCTTACAATGCATAGTTAATTGTGCTTTATGCTTATGGCACGCTTTATAGGGCTTTAAGTGCCAATAAAAAGGAATATAGGAAGATTCAGACAAGCATTTAATGCAAACAGGTATGTTATCAGTACGAAGTAGCTCAAGGGGAATAGCCAGTTCATTTCGACTTACTGCGGCAAGGTTGCCAAATTTAAAATTACTGCGCCGCCATGCAAGCGAAAGAATATTACCAGCGTTTACATCTGCTAATTGGGCTACTAACTTAAGCGCTCTTATTCTAAAGCTGCTCGCTTGCCTAGCATGATAAACATCAACCTTAGTCAGCTCCAACGGCAACGCACCTTCAAGTTCATGATCTTGTTCTGCAAGCCATTGCCACAAAATATCAGCAAGCTCACTATAGCCATCGTATGAGTTATCCCTTGCAAGCCTGAGTAAATAGCTTTCAAGCGCCTCATCAGGATAAGGTTTTGTTTGAACTAAAAAATGCATCGCCAACCTAAACTAAGAAAATCTTAGTTTAGGTTTAGGCTAAATAAATTAGATAGTCAAAAATAATTATCGTTAAATCATTCGTACTTCACAAAAGTACAATATCTGATACTGTAGAGAGCGTTACGGCATTTCTAAAGGATGTATTAATAGCCAGTAACATAAAAAACTCAAATTTAAAAATACAAAGCTAACTTATAAGGAGATTCTTATGGCTTGTAACTGCTGTGGCAAAGCTTTAAATAGCGGCATGGTTCAAAAGAAAGATTCATCAACCGGTCAAAAGTTTAAATCATGCCCTCATTGTTCAGACGCTAATAGTTCTGAACATATATTCCATCCATATCCGGCTTCTTTTGGTATTACTCCTGCTCGTAAAACGGCTCGCAACCCTGATGGATATCAAAGCTATTGCATTGATTGTCGACGATTAAAAAAGGGCGTTGCTTCGAAAGCTTTTCACAATGGCCGCTTGTGCTGCACACTTTAACTAAAGAGATTTAATGCAAGTACATAAAGATGATGCGGTAAATTGGTTATCAACACTTTCAACCGAAAGTGTTGATCTTTTAATTACTGATCCACCCTACGAATCATTAGAAAAACATCGAAAAATAGGAACCACCACTCGCTTAAAAGTAAGTAAATCGTCAAGTAATCAGTGGTTCGACATATTCCCAAATAATCGCTTTGAAGAACTACTAATTGAAATTTACAGAGTGCTGAAAAAAGGTTCGCATTTTTATCTATTCTGCGATCAGGAAACAATGTTTTATATTAAGCCAATAGCTGAAAACGTAGGTTTCAAGTTTTGGAAGCCAATAATTTGGGATAAAGTGACTATTGGAATGGGCTATCATTACAGAGCTAGACACGAATATATTCTTTTTTTCGAGAAAGGTAAGCGCAAGTTAAATGATCTAAGCGTTCCAGATATCCTCACATGTAAAAGAGTATACAGGGGCTACCCTACTGAAAAGCCAGTTAAGTTAATTGAAACACTCATCTCGCAAAGCAGTAATGAAAATGAACTCGTCGTTGATCCTTTTTTTGGCTCAGGAGCTACTTTAGTAGCAGCCAATAACTTAAATCGACAAGCTGTTGGATGTGATATTTCAGAATCTGCTCACTTACATCTAAAAGATCGAATCACATAAGCAGTTATTGATTATGTGATTCAATAAAATCCCAGACCGTTTCACATAGCGAAGTTAGCTCTGGCGTTAACTTCCAATCATCAGACTCATTCATTAGTGAAATTGCAGTATGACAAAATTTAACTTTGTCTTTAATTGTACCTGATTTGTCAGAATAGAATTTCCGTTCAAGTCCATCAGCTTTGTCGACATAGCGCTCTAATACTTCACCAATACCATACCTATTAGATTTAAATAGCTCTTCCTTCATATTTTCAAATCTATCGATATTACTATCAGTTCTCTGTTTAAAAGTTCCCCATCTAGCTTTAGCAGTATCAATCAAAATACCAAAGGGTATAAAGTTTTCAATTTCCTTATAGTCAAGTAAATAAAATGCATCACCCAAAGCTCCCCTTAAGCTTTTAACACGCTCACCTTTACCATCGATATCTGCGTCAGCTATTAGTAAGATATTTCTGCTGAGTCTTTTAGCGGGGGTTTCACTTCCATCATTTTCAACATCATCACTGAAATCCCAGTGAGTTATATTACTGCCTTGGTACTCTGTAAAAACAAAATGAAGATTTTCATGATAACTTTTCAGCTTACTTTTCTTATCTTCATCTTCGAGCTCTTCTATGTACTTATTTAGATAGGCTCGCAAGTATAGCTTATCAGTAACGCCTTCCACCCAAATTGAACAATTAGCAAGAAGTACCGACGATGCTCGTACACCAAGCTCATTTAGTAACTCACCATAATCAAGGGAAGCTTGGACTTTACTCTCCCCATTTATTCTTGAAACTTGTTGAATTGAAATATCGTTACGCTCTTGTGCTAAATCTAAAAAGTGGTTTGAGTGAGTAGTCATAAAAAACATATGTTCTTTATGCTTTGCAAATGTTTCAATCAACGTTCTCTGAAGTCCAGCGTGTAAAAAGTGTTCTGGTTCTTCTATAAAAAACATCGTCGGTTTTTCAGCCATGAACACTTTAAACGTCAAGATGATTATTGACTGTATGCCATCGCCTAAATCGTAGATAGCTCGATCTTCATCCTCACCTTCTTTAACATAAACAACATCCTTCTTTACCATCGGAACCAGAGAGATATCATTGCCAAAAAAGAAGTTTTCAGAAAGATATTTTTCAAACTCTCGTACTTTTTGCCGTTTGTCGTGAGAGCCTAACAGATGGGTTTTCAAATCTTCATACATACTATGACCAGTAAATATTTCTGCATCTTTTAGTTCTGGAGGAAAATAATCATCTATAGTTCGAGACTTAAAAAGATCCTCTGGGGATACTTGTCTCAAACTTCTCAGAGTAGGGATATACACTTTAGGCCATTTTCTTGTTTGATATTCAGTCACAAGTTTTTCAACTGACATACCAAAGTTTTTATCTATCCATTTAATTAAAATGTCTCGAAAGCCTTTTTCATCATTTGATGAGCTATGACTAGGGTCGTATTTTGAGGCCGAACGCAAAGCTGCTATGAAAGTTTCAAAATTATTTGGCTGGCTTTTAATTTTTTTTAGACAGTCTCTAAGCTTAACTTCATGAAAATTATTTAATCTATTAAATGGCGAATACCCACTTGAAAGTTTTTCTAGGTAGTCTAGGAACTCATTAGCCACAACATTTATGTTTACATCTGAAATGTCATAAGTCCATCCCTTTTGCTCATCCTTAAAAAGCTCTCTCAGCTTTCTACTTTTACCAGAGTTATTAGGCCCAATAAAAAAATTTATTTGACGGGTACTTTCCAATAGCCAAAACTTATCATCAATTTTTCCGATTCTTTCTATTAAATTTGTATTGATATCCATATTGACCCACTATTTTTGGTTCTCAGCTAAAGTCCCTAGTAATTCTTTTTGCTGTTTTTCTGTAAGCGTACCGAGTACACATATAAGCTCTGCTAAAGTATCTTCTTCACAGTAAAAGTAAGCTACTGGCACATCTAGCTCTTTAGCAATGCGTTTCATGGTTAAAAAGTCAGGGGCATGTTTGCCTTTTTCGTATTGGTTCATGCGAGCACTAGCCGTATTTGGCTCCATTCCTAATGCCATACCAAGCTGTTGCTGAGTAAGGCCAGCTGCTTTTCTTGCAGATTTTAGGCGTGAAGGTGTTGGAGTTTCCATGTGAACCTTAGCTATAAAAAACATCTTGCTAAGATTCTCTTAGTATCTAACCCATAAGTGTACTAAGGATATTTTAGTTTTTAAATATACACTTAATTAGTAATGTCTTAAACTATACATTTATGAGTTAAAAGGGATTTTATGCTTGTTTTTGCTAGCGATGCTTCGGGTAAGATTGTTTCAATAAATAATGTCAAAAATGGTAAAGCATGTAATTGCTTTTGTATCGCATGTAATGACCCTCTAATTGCACGCAATGGCGGCACTATAAATGCTCATTCATTTGCTCATACTACAAAAGAAGAGTCTAGAACATGCTTAATGACCGCTTTGCATCAGTACGCTCAAGAATATTTTTTAACGGCTAAAACAATAAACCTTCCAGAAATTACTATTTATCATAGAGGTTACAGTAAAACTGAACCTAGTAGAAAAGCCTTAATTAACTCTGCAAAACTTGAATATAGCATTCATAACAAATACATCGCCGATGTGAAGTTAGAAACTGATGTCGGTGATTTATTAGTTGAAATTAAGGTAACATCGCCTTGCTCAGCAGAGAAAATTAACTTTTATCGTGAAGAAAAGCTCGCTTCCTTAGAGTATGATTTATCAGTTTATATTGATTCGGATTATGCTGATGTAAATTGTGCTCTTAAGCATAATGATGATACGTCTAATTGGTTATTTGGTTGGTGTGAGGATCAATTAAAAGAAGAGATTAATCAAAAAGTTGAACTCAATCAAATAGAAATGAATAAAAAAATTCGACAACAAATTGAAGAGTCAAGAAAACAAGCTCTACGTAAATTTGATAACTTAAAAAAGCGACAACGATTAAAAATACCCAGCCACAACATTGGATTTAACCATAATATCAATGGTAAAAATTACGATTTATCTGCCCAAGTAGTAAAAAGTAAAAGTATACATTTTAAAGAAGTTTTACTTGAAGCAGAGCATGAACATTTTTTACTATTGAAATGCGTAGCTCTTAATAACTCTAATCAAGAACGAGTGTTAAATGTTGCCCTTTTATTTCAACATGATACCCCCGATATCCTCAAAAAAGAATCAGGCCAAATCATCGTAGGTCGAATAAAAAAATCAAAACGATTTAAGTTCGAATGGCTTAACTTTACACCACCAGACTCGGCTTTCGAAAGAGCCAAATTTATAGCAATTGCTGAAAAAGAAGAACAACTAAAAAAGTATAAGTTTATAGAGCACGTAACAAACTATGCTGACGTTTATGCATTAGAGCAAGATAGATATTTTTCAAATGATTACCCAAAATGGAAAATCTGGCTTGCTTCACAAAGCGATATGGCTTCCAACGAAAATTTTAATGTTAAAAAACCCAAGTATCCGGCTTTATTAAAAACAAATAATACACACCCTCAACTTTGGATGTTTGATCGCTGGTATATATTAATATTTAGTAAGTTAGCAGAGTTTATTGACAGCTATCCAATCAATACCCCCATAGATACAAAATACATATTTGAGCTACTAAAAAACGAATTTCCACTTTCCCATAATTACAATCTCTTTGTCGAGCAAGCAGAGAAAATGAATGTTTCAGGTAAATTAGAGCACTTACTAAAGCCTGAAAGCATTATAAATACTTGCTTATCATTTTTTGAGGAAAAGTTGGCAGTAGTAAAAGAATCCAATTATTTTATACGCAAGTACGATTTGAAAATACAAATACTACCTGCAAAAAATTAAATTATGGAAAATTCATGAGTAAAAGAAGAAAAATCAAAATTGGTACTATTTTTAATGGTTGTGAATTACTAGAGCTATTGGGAAAAGGAGGTAATGGAGAAGTATGGAAAGTGGTTAACCACGAGCAGGAAGCCTTCTACGCTATAAAGTTTTTAATAAATATAGATGTAGTTAACTATAAACGTTTTCAAAATGAAGTCTCTATTCTTTCAAAGCTAAAAATTGATGGCGTTATGCATGTGATAGATTCTTATTTACCTGATGATCCAAAAAGTGAATTTCCTTGGTTTATGATGCCGGCCGCGCAAGATTTTAGTAAATATTGTGAAAACCTCACCCCAATAGAGGTTGCGAGTGAATTTATAAAGTTGGCGATAACACTCAAAGAACTTCACTCGCAAAAAATAGCACACAGAGATATAAAACCAGCAAATATGCTCATTTACAATAACCGACCATACTTCACTGATTTTGGCCTAGTTCAATACCCTGGAAAAGAGGATATAACACCAGAAAGAAGAGATATAGGAGCCAAGTACACTATGGCGCCAGAAATGAGAAGGCAAGCTGATAGATCTGATGGTTTGCCAGCAGATGTGTACTCTTTAGCTAAATCATTATGGATACTTATCACTGATCAACATAAAGGTTTTGATGGACAATATAATCCTAACTCTGTAATTGGAATAAGCCAATATTGCCCTGACATTTATACGACTGAACTAGATAATTTACTTATCGAATGCACTGATAATGACCCAAAACGTCGCCCTAGTATTTTGAGTTTTTTAAACAGATTGTCAAAATGGATTAGCTTAAATAAAGACTTTGAACAGCGTAATTTATTAGAGTGGCTAGAGCTACAAAATAGGATATTTCCACTTGGCACACCAAAAAGTATTACATGGACTGATAAGAATGCAATCATTTCTATTCTCAATCAAATTGCGTTTACAAAAAGTTTAAATCATATGTTTTACCCAAATGGAGGAGGAAATACTATTAATAGGATTACAACACCTTCAGAGCCTTCAATGATTGCACTTCACTCTGGTAGTGGAACACGTGCAGATATAATGAAACCTAAAAAGTTAACTTTTGAGTCATTTGGTTTTGATCCTCAATGGAACTATTTCAGGCTTGAATTAGAAAAAATTAAACCTATTAATATAGATAATTCTATCCATTCAGAGGGTATTTGCCAGTCTTTATGCGAAATTGAAGACGGTGAGTATGTTGATTATAGCTGCTGGACATATAATGATTATGAAGGACAAGAATTACCAGAAATAGCTAGACCTGTAGAGCGATTCTTATCAGGTTCGTTTGTCTTTTTTGGTACTAGTTCCATATATAATAGTATCAGTGCTACTTATGATGCGCGTCACAATATGATGACCGAAGAGGAATTTTGTAGGTACATTGGAGAAGCCGCCAAACGTTTTTTTAATAAATCTAATGATTAACTGTTCTGCAAAGATAAACCTGTATTTTATCGGCTTTCTTTACTAAAAAAGCTAAAGCTCTTTAGTTTATAATTACTTGTCACTTCCTCAACAACTGACTAATCGGCATTCGGTCAGTAAACTTAGTCGCTATAAATGGATCTTTATCTTGGGCGCTTTCAGGTTTGTATAGTGAATAGCGCTCGACTTCGCTGGCTGTAATTTCTGAAACCGGCAAGGTAAATAGGTTTGGTACATCAGGAAACAGTACTTCAAATGCTTTTACCAAGTGTTTAGTCGTGAGGGTTTTTGCGTTACCCACTAAAGCGTAGAATACTGCATCATCTAAAAAGTATTTTAATGTTCTAAAACAACCTTTTGATAGTGAAAACAAAGCAAACACTGTTGCTTGCTCACTTAAGTTTGGCTTTTCGGTGAATGGCATACGGTTGGCTAGGCCAATTATTAACTGCACAAAGTGCTTTGGGTTTTCTGATAGTTTAAAATAAGGCAGCTGCCGCCTTACTAATAAACGCGATGACCATTGGGGCTCATCTGCTATTTTTTCTGCCCACGGCATACCAACTAATACAATTGATACACCCGCTTCATCGTTAATGTATTTTAATCGGTTGGCAATCTCGCGGCGCTTTTTACCTTGGTTGTGCTCAATTAGCTCTTGAAACTCATCAATAATTACAAGCTCTGTACCACACGTTTTTAAGCATTTTATTAATGATGTCGTTAAGCGAGTGCCGTTTATTCGTAGCTTACGCTCTGTGCTGCCTACTTGCCCTAAGCCTTTAAGAAGCTCAGCTAAAGTAGATTCTAGTGTCGGGTTACTAGGTATGCGGCTTACTAATACAGGGTGGTTCATCACTCCATTAATAAATTGCGGTAAGTGACGTTCTTTATACTGTTTTATTAGTGCTGTTTTACCTGTGCCTGTATCGCCACTTAAAAGCATGCAAGGCTTTTCACCTGCTAGCCCTTTACCAAGTCTTAATCTGTCGAAGTCGTTAAATACCGTGCTTATTATTGGGTATTCAATAAATACATCGCGAAATTCATTTAGTTTTTCTTTTTGTTTATTGGTCAGCATAATTAAAATCCATCTAGATCTGAGATAAAGTCATCCCAGCTATCTGTTGGTTGCTCTTTAGGTGTGACCTTTTTGGGCTCTATGGGTTTGCACTGAGTTATTGATTTTTGTGAATCACTACTGACATTTTGATGCTTAGCTAGCGCTTTACCGCCTTTTACTTTTGAGTGTTTTGGCGCATTTTTTAACGCTTCAAACTCGTTTTGAATTTTATTATGAATAAACATACGCGCTTTTGCTAAGCCTACATTATCGATAGAGCCCGAAATAAAGTCGCGGTGGATGCGTATGTTTATTTTATGCTGATTCAAACTTAAATTTTGGGTGTAACCGTTTGGGTCTATGCATGGTACTTTTATGTAATGCTCTAGCTTATCGAGGTATACGTATACATAAGAAATATCTTCGGGGTTTAACTTAACTAAAACCTTATGAGATACGTTGTGACTAAATTGCTTTCTGTAATTAGACAGCTCCGTGCAGTCATACCTTAAGTTTTCCAGCCATACCCCTCCCTTTCGAAGTTTAGGGTGAATTGAAATACTGAGCACAATATCTAGTCGTTGTAGATCATCATTACTCAGCATTGTTGGTGGTAACGTACTAAAGCCTTGCTCCCATAGTTGGCTCGGTATGTATTTAAAACGGCTGTCGGCATCTTGATGGTAAACGTCTACTACCCATTTATGAAATAACTGCATAAAGGTCGTAAAACGCATAATTGCATCTTTTTTGGGATTATATTCATGCTTTTGTAAAATATTAGAAAAGGTTTTACCTGGTATAGGGTCTAATAACTCTGTATTTATTGTGCCGAATATACGTTCTACAATTGGTTTTAACCAAGGCTTTGCGACAGCGTTATACTGAGTATTAATGCCTATTTCTTCACAAGCTAGCTCAAGGCTGTTACTCCAAAACTCGGCTCCATTATCAACAACGAGTGTTTCAATTTTACCAGCACACTTCCACTCATTTATAGTATCAGGGTATAGTTTTGCCACTTCACTTTTAGGTTTCATCGAATTTAGCATTGCTCGCCTTACTGCATCGTAGCTAGGCGCACTGAAGCTAAAATAGTAGCCAACAATACAGTGGCTATACACATCTATTAATATGGTAAGTGTTGGCCGACCAAGCGGGATATGTAGCTCATCATCCAATAAAATAAGATCAAGCGGTGTATGGTCAATTTCAACTTTTTCGAGTACTCGGGTAGGCCGTGTATGCCCTTCTACTTTATTAAAAGCAATATCAGCAAGACGTTTACCATAACGAGCAACCATTACTTCGTATTGCGGTAAGTTATCTATTCTGTTTTTGAATGCTTTGTATGTTAAAGGCTTTAAAACACCGCCTACAACACTGTCGTTTTCAATAATAACTAAGTCTTTATAGAACTTATAAGCCGAAGCCACTGATGGCTTTTCTTTTACTAAGTAACGCTCAAGTGCCTTTTCAAAAAACTTATCGGTAGCTGTCTCGCGCTCCCTGTTCCCTTTTTTTTGGTGGCTTGGTATTAGCGCAATGATATTTTTATCTGCATTTGTATAAGCGCTATACCATCGTGCAGCTGTTCTCCAGCTAGGCTTTTTTTCTCCCTCAACTTCTGGCATTACTTTTAATAAAGGTTCAAGGTTTTTTTGTGTCCAACCGCCTTGAATATTCCCCTCAAGCCATTGAATATATTTAAGCTTAGCGAATGTTGTTATTTTTATTTTATCAGGAAGGGCTTGTAAATCTTTGGCGTAATTTTGAGGTGGTTTGGTCTCTACTTTTGGTAATGGCTGGTTAAATTCATCTTCAAACAGCCCGTCATTAAACATTGTTAGACCAAATTGCTGTTTCTATTGATATTTCATTTGTAGTTAAGTCGGCAAATAACTGCCCCAATGATAACAATCGTAGCACTGTAGCAAGTAGCTCACCGGCAGTTACTTTTAAAAAACTAACTAACTGGCACACTTTAATAGAACCGTATTGCTTAACAAGTTCTAGCACCGATGCTTGCAACTCTGTTAAAGACTGAAAACCAGAATAGCGATGTAAAAGCTTTAAGTTATTGAGTGTTGGGTATACACGGATTTGCTTATCAGTAACCAGTATTAAGTCGCGTCCATCCTGCTTAGCGATGGCTTGCTTTTCAATAAAACGTGCACGAAAGTCTTCATCGGCAATTTTGCTTTGCGGTTTTACTTCTATAAATTTTTGCGTGCCGTCTGTGTGGGTAAGTAAAAAGTCAGGCGTGTAACGGCAAATACGGTTATCAAACTCATATTCGTAACCGATTGGTTGTGCTTCAAATGCGGCTATTGATGGTGAAAATTCAAAATGGAAACACGCATCAAACTCTAAAGAGGATTCAACTAAACAGGTAGATTTATTTTTTTGACTAGCAAATTTATGGAGGTTTTTAACACGGGAGTGTTTGAGTTTTCTTCTGTACATGTGAGTCAACCATCTAACCATTTGGTTAAATACTAGACTATGCCACCTTATACTTCCAATTTATGCCATCTTTTAGTACAAATATGTCAACTTATACTTCAAACAACAAACTGACAAGCTTGATTCTTTTAGTGTTGTGCCAGTAGGTGAGCATACGACTAGGGCTTTAATAATGCCAGTTCGGGTTTAAGGGGGTCTTATGTTGTTTCATAAAATCTCAGGCTCTTGGCTAACGAGTTATAAACGATTAGAAATTATGATTACTCAAGAATCGATCATATTATTCAATTCAGCCCAGCAAGTTCAGGCTAAACTCACAATAAACCGCAAAGAAAATAACGGATTGGATACGGCTTTTTTTTACAGTAAAAGTAATCACCGTTGCGCGTTCATCCCCGATGGTAGCTTAGGTCACTTTGAAGTATTTAAATCAAAAGAGGGGCTTAGAGTCAGCCAGTTTAACGCTTTAGGAGAGTTAATTAAAACCGTATCCATGACACTTTAAGTTGAAGCCGCATTAAATGTGGCTTTTTTTTTCACTAAACTAAATGTATCATCTCAACTACACATTCAATTAATAGCGTTAATTATGATTCACTCACTCTCTGTCATTCCTTTACGTGAAGCCCGTTTACTTCAGCCCTGCCCTAATACTGCTTTAATTGCGGTAAGAGACTCAGGTACTGAACTTGATCGTGAAGTAGCTACTGGTGAATGGGGATACTTTAATAAAATTGCATTTGATGATGCCGCGTATTCAGTAGAGCAAATAAAAGATCATGGTAGAGAATTTTGGAATTATTTTGACGGTTGTGCTCGTAAGGTACATGCTCTCAGAATACTTTTAATGATTAAAGAAATACATCAAATTAACGAAATACAAAACATTATTATATTTTGTGACTCTGGTTTATCCCGCTCCGCTGCAATTGGTAAGTACTATTCGGAAACCTATGGTGTTGAACTACATTCAGATACATCTAAAGCTAATACATTGTTATACAGGTTGTTGAATAACCCTAGTTATTTTGATGAAGCTTTACTTGAGTACGTTGAAGAACCTAAAGAAAAAAAATCTAAAGAGCCTCGCAATTTATTTCCATTTGGCTGGTTTGACCTACTCATCGAGAAGTTATTAGGAAAGCAGTCATAAAGTAGCTTTTTAAGCTTATCTAAAGTTATACCCTGCAATAATATACGTAGTTACTAGCTTGCACGATTACGAAGTAGCGATAGATTAAATACAACTTATCGCAACTTCGCAATACGAGAATAAAATCATGAATGACACCTCCCCCATTTATATACCTAAATCAGACTCTGAACTTGAACTCATTGCTGAAAAAATTGGGAATAGCCTTGCTGCCAATACTGGCATTCGAGTTACTTCAAAAGAAGATCTGATGAGTATTGCTGTTGATGCTTTAAATTTAAGTAGCCTCTACTCATTCTATAACGAAACTTATGGCATAACTTCTACTTCTGATGGCTCTCCAATGCATGGCACTGAAATGAGTAAAGGCGCACTTGGATTCTACGACACGCTATTACCTAATTATGTTTGGGTTTTAACAAACTCGCGCTTAAATTTTATTAAAGTTTTTTATAGCGAAATTGATATAGAGAAAGTGAAAACCTCAAATGAACCTAATTTAGAAGTCCTAAAAAATAACACTCAAGCCTTTACTAATTCCCATAATGAAAACCCATTTTGGCAATATATAAAATGCCGATTTCAAATTGAGTCTTTATCAATTGCCTTACCAATTAATGAATCGGTCGGCCTACCGCTTTACTCTAACTATATCGGTCTTAACCACTTTCTAGCTGAGCGTTTATCACTTACATCCATAAATCCTAACTTGCCAATTAAGGAATTGGAGATGAATGACATTGAGAGTGAATATATTTTGATAAAACTAGAAAAGAAAGGGCCGAAATATGACTGAATACCCAGCACTTCAAGTATTAGCGGATAAAGTCATTTATAGAGTTCATTTGATTCAAATATTAAGATATTTTGGTTTTAGATTAGCCGCTTTAAGTGCGTTTATTAGTTTGTATTATTCTTATTATCTGATTTTCAGTATATGTGCCATAGCCGTTATCGCTGTGTACTTAACAAGCTCTGCTAGCAATCATTTTAAAGTGAGTTTTTTTACAGTTTCTTTAAGAATTTACCCAAGATTAGAGCTTTTTCCTCCCGTTCCAAAGTTCCTAATTCCATTTTGTAATAAAAAAGCTACGAGTGAAATTATTTATGAATTGAAAAGCTTGGTAGCGGCGCTAAACAACAAGATTATAGTAGATAAATATAATCAAGTAGATAGCTTTAGGGCTGGGGCTTTAACGGTATACGATGCGGTTAACTTGGTGCTTATGTGTGAAACTCTTATTAAACTCAATCAGAACAATTATTAAAGTCGAATAAGAAGAAAACGCTGCCTTTTGGCAGCGTTTGTCGTTATTACATTAAATTATTCTTCTTTAAATATGCCGCAACACCTTCAAACGAACCAAATGCACCTAATAGCATTTCTTGCGCTCTACTCTTTGCTTCCTCTGTCGGCGCGGTCTTAAGCAACTCATACCATGTTTTCACTAAAGCAACTGGCGGATTGTTCATAAAAAAGCCTTATATATAAAATCAATATTGATACAAAAATACTAAGCAAAGTATAGCAGTAAACTTGTTGGTTTCAAATTTAAAACAACAACTATCCAACAAAATATCTTTATGTATATCATAAACATAGAGTTAAATTAACTTAATCCTATCATGCACTTACTTTCATAAACTTACTTGCGGGATTAGCAATATCTGTGAAAATAAATTACTGAGCATTTAAGTCCTGGTTAAGGTATTTAATTAATGAAACAAGCATTTCCTTTGAACGAAAACGTGGTAATTATTGCAGGTCCTGGTACAGGCAAAACAACAAAGCTACTAGAGATAATAAACAGTAACATTAATGATAGTGGACTAAATCCAAGTGATGCATTAGTACTGATGTTTAACTCGGATATTAAGAATGAGTTCGCTAATCGGATGCAATCAAGTAACTTACATAACCTGACTTTAGTGAAAACTTTTCATGCTATGGCTCTTCAAGTTCTGAAGGAATCAGGTTATCTCAAAGCCTTGGGTATGACTGTTAGTTTCGATGATGGCAGCATCCAGAAGAAAATATGCTCATCTGTTATTTCTCAATTATCATTACTTGAGTTTGATTATAAAAAGAAACAAATGATGGAAGATAAAAAAGCAATCGGTCTAATAATGCAATTTATCTCACTAGTTAAATCTACCAACCTATCCCCTGAAGATGTTTACCTATCTCTTGATTTGTCACCAACATGCAGTTTTATTGTTTCGGCATATCATGGGTTTGAGAAAGTTAGGTGCAGCAAAGGCCTTCTCTTCTATGATGACTTCGTGCCATACGCTACCACTGCGCTAAACAACCCTGAACTTGTTATAACCCCATACTCAAAAGTCTACACTCGAATTTTCGTTGATGAATATCAAGATATTAATCAGTCCCAATTTAATTTTATTAATGCCATTAAGTCTGATAGCACAACAATTGTTGTAGCTGGAGATATAGATCAAACTGTGTACTCTTGGAGAGGTTCAGACCCAACGTTTATGCTTAACTTTGAGAATACATTTACTCCCGTACAGCGTGTAAGTCTCAATAAAACTTATCGCTTTGGCCATTCAATTGCGCTGGTTACTAATAAGCTAATATCAAACAATAATCAGAGGTTTAACAAAATTGTTTCTTCTAGCACAACAACCCCAAACTCAAGCGTTCGTTTAATAGAAACAATGCAACCGGCTGGCGAAGCTATTAAGATAATCTCGGCCAATGCGCTCGTAGGTGAATCATATGGTGATCATGCTATTTTGCTCAGGAGATGGTCTGAGTCTATTCTTTATGAATTATCGTTTTTACTTAAAAAAATTCCCTACTCTATCCCACCAAACTTTTCACTATTGAATTCCAAAGAAATTAGGCTTCTTTCTTACATACTCATCTTAATTACAAATCAAGATGAGGTTTTGCTACAAGATGAAAGAAAAAACATCTTATTCGAGCTGCTTGGCTTTCCGAGTCTTAATGTGACTAAAGCTGTTTATGACGATGTAATAACGCGCCTTAGCAATTTACCGTTTAAATTATGGCCGTCAGCAATAGACACTATCTGTATGTCTAGTAAGGACACTGGTTATAAAAAGGTTAGTGAGCGTATTAGAAATATTGCGAGTTTAAAAATGATCTCATCTAAAAACGCTTATGAAGTGCTGAAAAAATACTTAGATGATAGCCAAGTAAAACGGGCTATGAACTTTACATCAATTTCTAGTGATGAATATGAAGAATCATTAGAGCGAATAGATACTTTATTACTCATTCTTGAAAAACTTCAGTTAAGCTGCAAAAGCGCCCTTGAGTACTTCAACACCTTATTTAAAATGACCGCCATTTACAATCAAAGTGGCGGTGTGACACTTACAACAATTTATAGATCCAAGGGCCGTGAGTTTAAAAACGTAATATTACCTAACTGGGATAAAGATCTACTTGGCTCCAATAACAGTAGCCTTGCAATACCAATTTCACTAGAGGAAAGCCGACGACTAGCCTACGTAGCTACAACAAGGGCATCAAGCAACCTAATAATGCTAACTCGACCTCAAAAGCAAAATTGTCCTAAAAAGGTTTTATTTGCAAGATTTCTTGACGAAATGAAAATCGAAAGCTCTAACGAATGTGCAAAATTGATTAACCTTAATCAGATAGCCACCAGCAACCTAGATGAAATTGAGTTTCGCTATGTACAAAGCATGACTAGCTGTAGCGGCCTGACATCTTATTTTGCCTGACCCGATTTTATCAGCATGTTCTGACCCACAATCATTGATTCTACCCTATGAGGCTGGCTCACTTTAATTAAGAATGGAACCACATTGATTAACACTGGGACTGATTTCATCGGCTTGGGCCCACTTTAATCGACTCTAAATTGGCAGTCCTGCTTCACGCATTTCAGCTGTCATTTCTTTCGCTCTATTTGGTTCTAGCCCTCCAGAGAATAATTTTCTTATTTCGGATGGGCGATAGCGGAATTGTTCAGCAATGACGCGCTCATTGTAACCATGCCTGATAAGTGTCGGTTCAATTTCATATATGCGGCTAGACAGTGTTTCCTCCAAAAGGTCAACATTGATAGGTTTTATACCGACTTTGTAAGCTTCTTCTAGGGCTAATGTTAGATGTTGTTCTACCTGAAGAGGCGTACTGAGATGTTCAGCTAGGGAAGATGCGAATAAGTCCTGAATGTGAGATCATAGCTGCATAGTAAATCACAGCCATTACCGCCCATGAGCCAACAGTTAACTTTTGCCGATAGTGAGTTTTCCAGCAAACGTCGCCAGACGAGAAAAGAGATTTTCTTATCCAGAATGGATAACCTGCTGCCGTGGTCTCAACTGCTGGAAGTGATTGAACCCTTTTATCCTAAAGCAGGCAATGGCAGACGTCCGTATGCGCTTGAGACCATGTTTCGCATTCATTGTATGCAGCAATGGTATAGCCTCGGTGATGAAGCGATGGAAGATGCGTTATATGAAATTGCTTCGATGCGTCAATTTGCGCAACTATCACTGGATAAAGCCATTCCTGACCGCACAACCATTATGAACTTCCGGCACTTGCTGGAAAAACACAAGCTGACTCGCCAATTATTCAAAACGGTCAATCAATGGCTGTCTGACTGCGGTGTGATGATGACGCAGGGCACACTGGTGGATGCCACGATTATTGAAGCCCCCAGCTCCACTAAAAACAAAAAGAATGAACGTGACCCGGATATGCATCAGACCAAGAAAGGTAATGAGTGGCACTTCGGTATGAAAGCCCATATCGGTGTGGATGCCAAGAGCGGTCTGACTCATACGCTGGTGACCACCGCCGCCAACGAACATGACCTGAATCAGATGAAGAACCTGTTGCATGGCGATGAGGAATTCATCTCTGGCGATGCTGGATATCAAGGCGCAGAGAAGCGTGAAGAACTTAAAGAAAAGGATGTGGAATAGTTGATTGCTGAGCGTCCCGGAAAAGTTCGGGCACTGAAAAAGCATCCCCGCAAAAACAAAACTGCCATCAACATCGAATATTTAAAAGCCAGCATTCGGGCGAAGGTGGAACACCCGTTTCGCATCATCAAATGCCAATTTGGTTTTATCAAAGCTCGCTATAAGGGATTGATAAAAAATGACTCACAGTTAGCCATGCTATTCACCTTGGCGAACCTGTTTAAAGTAGACCAGATGTTACGACGACAGCCAAGATCTGTCTAAAATCCGGGAATAGCCCGGAATAAGGCCAAAATCCTGCCTAAAACAACGGCATATTGGCCTAAATTGCAAAATTAGAGTTTAAAAATTAGGCAGGTGATGCTGCGGCTTAACTAAGCGTTAAACTGCGGGACTTATTCGCAGTTTCCCTAGTTTGCGGCTAGTTTTGCGGAGCAGGCTGACTATGGGCTGAAACCTTTGTGTATTCGCGGATTCAACCCCGAAGTGCACCACTCGCTAAATTAAGCTGCTCTTCGTAATGTGTTGAACACGACCGATGGCTGTTTAAACCCAAGGCATTTCCTTGGTCTCGCATTTAGTGCTCGCTCAACAGCAGCAATCTGTTTGTCCGTCACCGTTCGCAGGTCTGTCCCTTTTCGGATGTACTGCCTCAGCAGTCCGTTAAAGTTTTCGTTCAATCCTCGTTCCCATGAGGAGTACGGATTGGCAAAGTAGATATCTGTTTTCAGCTTTTCCGCTACCAGCTCATGAGCGCAGAACTCTGCCCCGTTATCGGCGGTAATCGTTCTAACATGGCCGCGATAGCGCCATAGCATGCCAATCATAGCTCGACTTACATCAGCGGCGCTTTTCGCTGGCACTTTTCGTATCAGATACAGTTTACTTTTACGCTCAACCAGACTGACGATGGCACCTGTACCGTTTTTGCCTAATACGGTGTCGGCTTCCCAGTCACCAAACCGCTTTTTCTTATCAACAATAGCCGGACGACGCTCAATGCCAACTCGGTTCGGAATAATTACGCGCTTCGCGCGGCTGCCTTTTCGGTACTTGCGACGACTATGTCGCAACTGCTTGTGCAGCTTGCCGCCACTGAGTTTATCGCGCTGCACGAAACCGTAAATCCATTCGTGGCTGACGCTATGCCCTATTATTTTACCTACGCCAGCAATTTGCTCAGGACTCCATTTCTGGCTCAATCCGAACTCGACGAACGTGATAGTCAGCGCTGGTACACTAGATTTCGCTGCCTGACATCGTCGTTTAACTGTCTTAGCGTGAGCGACTTCAGGCAGATAGTGATTATCACGAATGCTGTTACGCCGGACTTCTCGACTGATGGTGCTGTGACAAACGTTCAACCGCTTCCCAATCTCCCGGTAGCTGAAACCCTCGCGTAAGTAGGCCTCGATCTGATATCGTTGTCCCTCGATCAACTGCTTGTATCTCATGGTAACTACTCATGTTTTTTGGCGATTACAGAGTACCACCAACATGCAGTTGATCTCTTCTCACCGTTTAACCATGAGTGGTGCACTTATTATCTGAATTCGGGTTTACTGAATCTGGTAAGATTTCTAATCACATTTGGTATTTAGTGCAATTAACGAAGCAATTGCTGCATCGCTGAACTTGAGGAACAGTTTTGAGCAACTGGAGAACCGCAATTTTTGGAGGAACAGTTTCGCCTGGTGCAGCAGAAGCAGGATGGGAAAAGCAACAAAGCCAATGTAACCAGGGCTGGGGGAGCTGTTTAATGAAACAGAAGAGATAGCCGCTGAACCTAACACTGAGCAGGAAGCTATTTACTCTGTCCGCACAAAGCGCAACCCGCTATCCCAAGCACCGCGTTAGGACGTGATAGTTCACGATATTGCTGAGGAAGATAAAGTCTGCTTTCACTCTCCTATATTTTCTTTGTAATTATTTCAGGATAATAAGGAATTATTACAAATCTTTTAAGTACCTCCAGATCCTAAGAGCGCAGAGATGCTTCAATTTAAGCTGCCGGCAGCTTGGTGCGAGGGGAGTATTAGAATTTCATACGCACGATAACAAGCGACTGGCATAAATGCTGCTTGCCTACAAAGTGCCGAAGTTAGGTGTATAAACCATAAACAAGAGGAAATAATTTATGTCTCATAATAAATTTACTAGTTGTATTGAAGCTTGCTACAAATGTGCAACTGCCTGCGACCATTGTTCAACTGCCTGTTTGCAGGAGCCTGATCCTGCGAAAATGGCAGATTGCATACGTGCAGACTTAGACTGTGCTGATATCTGTCGGCTAGCTGCGGCAGCAATGGCGAGAGGAAGTGAGCATGCCAAGCAAATCTGCCGTCTCTGTGCTGACATATGTGAAGCTTGCGGTGAGCTTTGTGCTAAACACGAACCGGATCATTGTCAAGAATGTGCTCGTGCTTGCAAATCTTGTGCTGATGAATGCCGTAAGATGGCTGCCTAAGCTAAGTAAACCGTACTTTGGGAGCGCAGAAGACACATCTAGCGCAAGAGTTTCTTCATTGCGCTCTCAATATTGAGAAACACCTTTCATTAGTCCAGTATATTGGCTCGTATGGGTGACATTGAGGTCAGTTCATGCTTCTTAAGTACCGTATATTTTTGATATTATCCGCTAGAACCCTTCTTTCAGCAGAGGTCATTTTTTGCTCGATTTTAGTTGAGGTTTCGGACCCTAAGAACCCACTGTATTCTTCCGATTCTGCTCGTATTTACTGAGGATTTAATCTCATTACTGATGCTAATCAGGTTCGACTGCTTGTTTCCACTGTATTAAAAACTCCTTTATGACTTCCTCATCTACTTGAATTAACAAAGACATGCTCACCAGGTAGTAGTATCCCATTGGCTTGGGGCTACTTGCATACCATTATTTATTTGGAAACTGCTGAGGAATCAAAAATATCTGGTGCAATTAAAGTATACCCTTAACGCACTTGCAATTATTTAGTGCATTAATTCAAAAAATAAACCTATAATGCACTCACATTAAGACACCATTGTAAAACGCACTGAAATCTATGTTTCGAGTTTATGGGTACCTGAGAGCATCAACCGAAGAGCAAGATGCAACCAGAGCTAAAGCTGAATTAGAAAAATTTACCGAACAATTAGGGTTCGGCGTTGCTCACTGGTTTATTGAAAATGAATCCGGCGCAAAATTACATCGGCCTGAACTTTTTAGGTTACTGGATATCGCCATGCCTGGTGACGTTTTATTAGTTGAGCAAATAGACAGGCTAAGCCGACTCAAAAGTGAAGATTGGGAAAAGTTGAAGCGGCTGATTAACGATAAGAATATTCGTATTGTTTCACTTGATTTGCCGTCCAGTTTCGCATTGATGCGCAACGCCGATGAATTCACTGAACGCATTCTCTCTTCAATTAACTCAATGATGCTTGATTTCCTTGCTGCCTTTGCCAGAAAAAATTACGAAGAGCGACGAAGGATGCAAGCGCAGGGGGTCGCCAAGGCCAAAATAGAGGGGAAGTATAAAGGCCGTCGCGAAGACAAAGACTTGCATAGCAGGATATTACAACTTCTCAATGATGGACGTAGTTATAACTTCATTGAAAGGACGATAGGTTGCTCTAGGCACACTATTTCCAAAGTTAGCAAACGCCGCAAGGCAAAACTTGAAGAAGAGGTTCTGTAACTGTGCCATGAAAGCCAAACGGATTGCGCCAGAGGTACTTTTAGATCTGTCTTCACGGATGGAGCTATTCCCTGCGCGCTCCGATGAACGCAAAAACATTGTTAAATCAGCATGTGATTTATATGGTGTTTCCGAAAGCACTCTTTATCGACAACTACGTTCTGTAAACAAGCCCAAACCACTAAAGCGCACGGATTCAGGCAAATCGAGAGTCATTCCTATATCTGAGATGGAGAAGTATTGCGAGATTATTGCCGCGTTAAAAATTCGCACCACCAACAAGAATGGACGGCATATCTCAACGAATGTTGCTATTGATCTGTTGGAAAGTACGGGTGTTGAATCAGAATACGGTTTTATCAAGCTAGAAAAAGGTAAGCTCAGCAAAACAACAATAAACAGGTATCTAGCACAATTTGGGTTAGACAAACACAACCTTATTAAAAACACGCCGGCAGTCAGGTTTCAGGCTAGACACAGCAACGAGTGTTGGCAATTTGATTTAAGCCCTTCTGACTTAAAAAGTGTGAACGAACCGCTTTGGTATGACGAATCTAAAGGTCTGCCGATTTTAATGCTTTACTCTGTCGTTGATGATAGAAGCGGCGTTTGCTATCAGGAATACCGAAATGTACACGGTGAAGATGCTGGTAATGCGCTGCGCTTCCTTTTTAATGCCATGTCACCCAAGTCTGACCCAGATGTGCCCTTCCAAGGCATCCCACACATGATTTACATGGACAACGGGCCAATTGCACGAAGTCGGGTGTTTCAGTCTGTGATGAAGTATTTAGGCATTGATGTGAAGGTACATATGCCAGATAGCAAGGACAAACGGCGTAAAACTGCTAGATCAAAAGGTAAAGTAGAAAGAGCCTTTCGCACAGTAAAAGAATGCCACGAGGTCCTTTACCACTTGCGAGAGCCAAAGAACGAAGTCGAAGCTAGTCAGATGTTGAGCGATTACCTGAAGAAATATAACGACCATCAACATCGAGCAGAGCCACATTCTCGGATGGAGGACTGGCTGCAGAATATCGACGGTGCTGTTAAACAAATGTGCAGCTGGGAGCGTTTTTCATCCTTCGCACGCGAACCTGAAAAAAGGAAAGTAGGTATTGATGCCAGAATTCCCGTTGACGGTAGTGTATATGAGGTAGATCCCGACCTCGCAGGTGAACAAGTCGTACTTTGGTGGGGCCTGTTTGACGACGAATTGTATGTTGAACATGATGGACAACGATATGGTGCTTATTTTCCGATCAGTGGTCCAATTCCCTTGTATAGATATCGTAAGTTTAAACAAACCAAAACAGAAAAGCGGCTTGGAAAACTCGAAACGCTAGCAAAGTCACTTAAATTACCGGACTCTGAAAACGATGAGAATCACCAAGTTATTTTGTCAATGAAGAACGTAGTTGAGCCAGTACCAACGCGAGAATTTGATAATCCAGACCCGTTTAACGAAAAGCGGTTTGAAAACATACTGAAAGCCAAGCTTGCCATATCCAACTATTTAGGTAAACCCTTGACAATACTTGCGCAAGGCGACAGAGATATGATTGATGCTATTTTGTCTGAGTCTTTAGATAAAGAGGCTGTCATGAAACGAATAAAAGAATATTTCCATAATAGGAGTGGAGAACATGCAAATTGAAGTCATGGAACACTTTGGTATAAAGAAGTATTTTCGTGATGCAGACTTCTTTGAAACTGACACGGCCAAAAGGTTATTCAGACAACTCAAAAAGATCATACCTGAAGGCCAGCTCATCGCACTGACTGGTGTTGTCGGTATTGGCAAAACTACCTACCTAGAAAAAATACAAAAACAATTAGCTGCTGAAAAAAATGTGATAGTTGCAAAGTCACTCTCAGTGGAAAAATCCAAGACAAATTTAACCACTTTGATCACAGCGCTGTTTTACGATGTTTCAGGTGATAATGGCTATCGGGTACCAAAGCTTGGCGAAAAGCGCGAGCGAGATTTGCAGGAGCTCATCAAGAAGAGTAAAAAGCCTGTTGTGTTGTTTTGTGATGAAGCCCATGACCTGCACCATCGCACACTGACAGGCCTTAAACGCCTAATGGAAGTCATTCATGAGGGCGGCGGCAAGTTATCTATTGTATTGGCGGGCCACCCTAAACTTAAAAATGACCTGAAATCTCCCACAATGGAAGAAGTTGGCTACCGCACGGTTACCATGTCTCTCGATGCCTCGCAGGGTATTTTACGCGATTATATTTACTGGCTCCTGGATAAATGCACCAATGACAATGTGAAACCAAAAGACGTTATTGAAGACCAAGCAGTGGAATATCTAGCTGAACATCTCAGTACGCCTCTTCAGGTAGAACAACATCTAACATTAGCCCTAGAAGAAGCTTACAAAGTCGGTATAAAACCTATCAATGTTGACCTTTTGGAGGAAACACTGTCTAGCCGCATA